>JALYKF010000017.1 GCA_030774905.1 Chloroflexota bacterium | reverse complement strand
CATCCTGCTCGCGGGATCGCCGTTCCTGCATCTGCGCCTTGCGAACGGCGACGTCGACATGCTGCCGCCGACGGCGGAGTCGCGGGTCGCGCTGCACACCCTGACCCAGACCTTCGCGAGCCAGGAGCCCAACTCCTTTCAGGTCGTCGTGCACTACACCGACGGCAGCGATCCGTTCAGCGCGAAGAACCTGAGCGCGCTCTACGACCTCTCGCGCAAGGTCGCCGCCGTGCCTGGCATCACGCGCGTCGCGAGCATCGTCGACGTCGACTCGCGCATCACAAAGGAGCAGTACCCGGTCATCTACACGAACCGCACCGCGCTCACGCCGGAACAGCAGGAGGGCATCAGGCAGAGCGTCGGCAAGGACATCGTCGTTCTCAACCCGTTCGGCTCGTCCGATATCGGCGCCGAAGCGTCGCGGGAGTCACTCAAGGGCATCCGCGCGATACCGGCGCCTCCGGGTGCCGAGCTCTTGGTCACCGGCTTCACCGCGTACGACGTCGACGCGATCAACTTCATCCTCGGGAAGACGCCATTGGCCGTCGGGTTCGTGGTCCTCGCGACGTACATCGTGCTATTCCTCTTGCTCGGGTCCGTGATCCTCCCGCTGAAGGCCGTGCTGATGAACTTCCTCTCGATCAGCGCGTCATTCGGCGCGCTCGTCTGGATCTTCCAGGACGGTCACCTCGCCTCGCAGCTCAACTTCACACCGACGTCCATCGATCCCACGCTGCCGGTGATCATGTTCTGCATCGTGTTCGGTCTGTCGATGGACTACGAGGTCCTGCTCCTCAGCCGGATGCAGGAGGAATACAACCGCACGCACGACAACCGCCACGCCGTCGCCGAAGGTCTCGAGAAGATCGGCCGGCTCATCACCGGCGCGGGCGCGATCATGGTCGGCGTCTTCCTCGCGTTCGCGCTCGCGGATGTCGTGATCATCAAGGCCATCGGCCTGGGCATGGCGATCGCCGTCGCCATCGACGCGACGCTCGTGCGTGCGCTGGTCGTGCCCGCGACGATGCGCCTCCTCGGCGACCTCAACTGGTGGGCGCCGCGGCCGCTGGCGCGGCTCTACCGCAAGCTGGGGCTGGGCGAGGCGCACTCGCCCGTCGAGCCGGCCGCAGTGGGCGCTGACTAGGCACCGGTACACAATGACGCCGTGACGGACACCACGGCGCCGAACCTTCGCCCGCTGGGCGTTGGGGACATCGTCGATCGCACGATCGGCCTCTACCGCGCCTCGCCGGCGCTGTTCCTGGTGCTCGCGGCGCTGCCGTACATCGTGCTTGCGCTCGTCAGCCTCGCTCTGAACCTGGTCTTCGTCCGTACGACGCCGCTCACCAAGCTCCCGACCAACGTGTTCGACCCGAATGGGTTCTCGACGTCATTCACTCCCGAGGAGATCGCCGGCTTCGCCGTCTTCGGCGCCGTCATCACCGTCGTCAGCGTCATCGTGCTGTCCGTGCAGGCCGCGGCCATCGTCGACGCGATGTCGAAGCGCTACCTCGGCCAGCCGACGACCATCGGCGAGTCGCTGCGGGCGGGCCTGCGTGCGAGCGTGCGGCTGATCCTCGCGAGCATCATCGCCTTCGTATCGTTCATCGTCCTCATCACGATGGCGGTCGTCGTGCTCGCGATCGTGACGGCCGCGATCGGGAACCCGCTGCCCGCGATCATCGGCGGCATCGCGGTATTCGTGCTGATCCTCTACGTCGTCGCGTCATGGATGCCGCTGCCTGCGGTCGTGACGCTCGAGGGCCGCGGACCGGTCGACGGTATCAGGCGCGCCTGGGGCCTCGCCGGTGGCGCGCGGTGGCGCATCCTCGGGCTCCTCACGCTCGTCAGCATCCTTCAGGGCATCCTCGGGATCCTGTTCGCGTTCATCTTCCTTGGCACGATCGTCACCGAAGGCGTCGCGAAGACCGTCCTGCAAGAGGTCGCGAACCTCGCGGTGAACGCGCTCTGGGCGCCGATCCAGTGGGGCGTGTTCACGCTCCTGTACTACGACCTGCGCGTCCGGAAGGAGGCATTCGACCTCCAGCTGGCTGCGGAGTCCATACCGCGCGCTACGTAGCCGCGGTCCTCTTCGCCGTCGCGCTCTGGGCTGCGACGGGCGGCCTCGCCAACGCCGACACGCTCACCGTCACGGCGTACCGGGCGCGGCTCGACCAGGTCCAGGTGCTCGTGCAGCAGGCGCGCGCGGCGCCGATCGCCGATCGCGAGCCGCTCCTGGCGCAGGCGCGGGCGCTCCTGCGGCGCACAACTGAGGTCCAGCTCGACGCCACAACGCTGCCGATAGACGATGGCGCACTCGCCGACCGCCTCACCGCGGACGCGACGGATCGCGAGATCGCGGAGCTCGTGCGCTACTCGGCGCTGGTGAACGCCACGATCGTGCGGCGCGTGGACGTCGCCGCCGCCGACGCGACGCTCCAGTCGCTCACCCGTGACCAACAGCTGGCGCAGCGGCTCAACATCGGCACCATCGTCGGCACCCTGCTGCAGCGCTTCGCCGACTGGTTCTACGACCTCATCGGCCGCCCCGATCCGAACGTCCTCCTGAACGCGCAGGCGGTGATCGGCCTGTTCGTCGCGCTCGCGATCATCGCGGTGCTCGTGCGTGGCACGCGCGAGC
>JALYKF010000016.1 GCA_030774905.1 Chloroflexota bacterium | reverse complement strand
CCGCGCCTCGCCGGCACCTTCGCGCGGATCCTCGGCCGCTACGTGCGCGAGCGCGGCATCCTCGACCTGCCCACGGCCGTCCGCAAGATGACCGCGTTGCCCGCGGAGCGGTTCGGCCTGCGCGATCGCGGGGTGCTCGCGGTCGGGAAGATCGCGGACCTCGTCGTCTTCGATCCGGCCACGGTGCTCGATCGCGCGACATACGAGCAGCCCTTGCTGACCCCCGTCGGCGTGCGCGCTGTCGTGATCAAGGGACACATCGGTGTGCGGAGCGACGCGCTCGCCGACGTGCGTGCGGGCGCTGTGCTGGCGACCGTGGTCCGGTAGCGGCACCGCATATGCACGGTCAGCGGACGTGAACAGGAACGACGCGGATCTCATCCACCCGTTCAGCGCGACGGTCACCGATGGGTCAGGACGATCCTGGCATGCATCGGCGTACGGCAGGCCCGATGGCAACCTGTGGCTCGGGTGGATCGCGTTCACGAGTGACGACGGCGAGACCGTCGATACGGGTACCGAGACGTCGCAGCCCGATCGCAACGCGCTCGAATATTGGGCGACGGGCATCGAGCCGATCTACCTGGACGGCGCCCTCGCCCGCGCGCGGGACCTGCCGGTCTAGCGCGATCGGGTTCGAACGATCAGCGCCTCAGCTCCCCCGCGTTGAACAGCGCGCCGGTCCAGTACCAGCGTCCGTCGATCTGATCGAAAACGAGCTGGGTGATGCTCTCGGGCATGAATGAAGGGCTGTTGTACGGCGACCACGTGGACCACACCCAGAACGGACCGCGGATGAACGGTGCATCGCTGTTGATAGGCCGCGGCTCGACCGTGATCGTGCGCCCCTGGGCGAACGACGTGCGCAGGATGTCCGCCATCTTCTCGCGGCTCAGCACCACGCCGCTGGATCGGTATCCGGCGGACGTGAACCAGCACGTAGGTGGCATGAGCTCGCGGAGCCGATCGGCATCGGACGCGGCGAACGCCGCGGCGACGGCATCGACGACCGTCTCGACCGCGGGAGAGAGCTGCGGTACCGGCGTCGGCGTCGGCCGAGCGGTCGGCGTCACGAAGGTCACCGAACGTGCGATGGCGTCGAGGGTCGCTGCCGTCGCTGCGGCCGGCCGCGACTCGTTCGGGTCGTGTCCGATGGTCAGACCGATCGCATATACGCGTCCGGCGTTCGCCACGAAGTAGGTGACCCTACCGCCCGAGTCGAGGCGGATGGCAGGCTTGCCATCGATCGTGGTGCTCTCGACCTTGTCGCCGATGCTGCCCCCGATCGCGGCCATGTATTCCGCCGGCATCTTGGACGAGGTCTCGGCCGAGATGGTGATGACCCAGGTCAGAGCGCCGGTGCCTCCGGTGTCGCCCCCGCCGCCGAGATCGTGCTCCGCAGCGACCGTGCGTGCCGTCAGCACGTCCTGCCCGAGGTACGTGCCCTCGCGCGTCAACCCCGAGAGGCAGTCGCTGACGCGCCACGGAGCCGGCACCGTCACCGTGAACCCGAGTACCGGATTCACATGACGTACGGCCGCCGGGGATGGGGCGGCGGTGGTCGCGGCGGGCGATGGCGTCGGCGTGGCGGTCGGGCTCGCCAATGCGGCAGGGCTCGCACTCGGGGCGCTCGGCGGCGTGGTGCATCCGGCGACGAGACCGAGCAGCATGGCGCCCACGACGATGCGGATCAGGCCGGCAGCTCCACCGGCGCCCAGCCCCAGTCCCACTTCGCGAGCACCTCGAGGAGCTCGTGGCTCGTGAGGTCGAGCGCGATCGGTGTCACGCTGATCTTCCCGTCGCGGATCGCGGCGACGTCGGTTCCCGGCTCCGCGTCGTCGGCGACCGCGGGCCCGCCGACCCAGTAATACGGATTCCCGTACGGATCGAGCCGCTCGACGAGCTGATCGCGGTAGTTGCGCTTCCCGAGCCTGGTCACCTCGACGCCGGTGATCCGCTCGCGCGGCAGGGCCGGCACGTTCACGTTCAGCAGCGCGTCGTGCACGAAGCCCTTCTTGAGGATGTTCCGGGCGAGCAGCGCGACGAACTCGGCAGCGACGGTGAAATCGATGTTCGCGCCGAACGCGCCGATCGACACCGCGATGGACGGGATGTTCGAGAGGAGGCCCTCCATCGCGGCGGCGACGGTGCCGGAGTAGGTGATGTCGTCGCCGAGGTTCGCCCCGCGGTTGATCCCGCTCACGATGAGATCGGGCGGTTGCTTCAGGAAGCCGAGTACCGCCAGGCGCACGCAGTCCGTCGGCGAGCCGTCGGTCATGTACGCGTCCTGGCCGGAGCGCAGCCGCGTCGGGCGGCAGCGCAGTGGGCGGAACAGCGTGATGCTGTGGCTGGCACCGCTCCAATTGCGCTCGGGCGCGATGATGTCGACCTCGCCCAGGTCGGAGAGGGCGTCGAAGAGCGACCCGAGCGCGTCGCTCTCGATGCCGTCGTCGTTCGTGACGAGGATGTGCTTGCGCTCGGTCACTTCGCCGAGACTTCGATCTCGGAATCCTCCATCAGCGAAGCCGCCTGCGTCCGCTGGCGGCGGCCGGAGCTGAGCTCGAGTGAGTAGCGGATGAACGTGTTTATGACCCCAGCGACCGGGACGCCGA
>JALYKF010000015.1 GCA_030774905.1 Chloroflexota bacterium | reverse complement strand
GGCGTCGCGCGCGGACGCGGCGTCACCGCGGGCGTGGTGCTGCGCTTCTGCGACGGCACGAGCTTCTGCTCCGGAGCCGGCGCGGGCGCCGGGACCAGGGGCGCGGTACCGGCGTTGGTCAGGCCGGTGAGGCGGATCGGCTGATAGCGGTCGTCGTACACGACCACGCGGTGCACGGCCTTCGGCGGCGTCTCCTCGTAGACCCACACGAGCGTGTGGGCCTCGTTCGCCCACGCCTCGAAGATCCGAATGTGGCCATAGCCCTCCGGGTCGCGGCCCATCGTCAGGTTCATCGCGTCACCGGGACGCTGGTCGTTCTTCGAGATCCCGAGGCTCACCCAGCCGATGGACTCCGTCGTGTAGCGCATGACATCCCAGGCGCGACTCACGTATGACGAGCAGTCCATCCCGCGTCCCGCGACGTTGCCGCCCCACACGTACGGGGTCGAGAGCATCGACGCGGCGCGATCGAGGATCTGCTGGCGCAGCACGAGCGATGGGTCCGGAGGCGGAGCCGCCTCGGCCGCGACCGGCGGCACGACTGGCGGGGGCGGCGGCGGCGCAGCCGGCGCGTTCGGGCCCTTCGGATCCGCACGCAGCGAGTCGAGCGATGCGCGCACGGTCGACGCAAGCGCGGCCCAGTCCTCTTCGGCGGTCACGGCACGCGCCACGAGGCGGCGATCGCTCGCGCGCGCCACGAAGTAGCGCGTGAAGATGTGCAGGCCCTCATAGGTGCGCTCCTCGTCCACGAGGAAGAAGCCGGCGACGGGTGAGGCATCGGCCCGATCGGTCCGCGGGTCGACGTCGAGGTCGAGCATGTCGCCCTCGGCCCGCGCGACGCCGACGGTGATGATCGCGCCCGCGTCGCGCACGAGCGCGCTCGTGATCGGCACCGGGAACGCGTAGAGCGACTCGTCGCCGAGGCGCATTTGGAACCGGACGAGCTCCTGCGCCGGATCCGGCGGATCGCTCTGGGGGTTGAGCGCGCCCGACGGCTCGCGGACCCAGCCGACCGGCGGGTCAAAGGAGAGGCGGGCGGCGGCGTCGGTGAAACCCTTAGGAGCGGGTTCGGCGGCCTGATCCGCGATCGGCTCCGCGCGCACCGGCTCGGCGGGCGCCGCGACCGGGCCGACCGACTCGGACGCGACGGCGGCGTCGTGCAACGGCCCGACGATCCCGACGCTCAGGACCGCGGTCGCCACGAAGCGGGCAATTGCATGCGAGAACTTTCCCACCATTGGGCCAACGGGACGCCTGGGAGGCTGTTATGTCAGCAATTTTGGCTAGGTAATGGCCCCCCGCTCACGGAGGCTCACGTGGCAGCCCGCGCCGATGATCACGTGATCCACGACCGATACCCCGAGGAGCCGCCCGGCGGCGACGGCGTCCCGCGTGGTCCGGAGGTCGTCGGCGGACGGCTCCGGGTCCCCGGAGGGGTGGTTGTGCCCGAGGACGATCGCGGCGGCGTTGCGCCGGAGGGCCTCGGTGAACAGCTCGCCGATCCGGACGGACGTCCCGGCCACGTTGCCGGCATATATAGGAGTGACCGCGATGAGCCGCTGCTTGCGGGTGAGCAGCGCGACGACAACGGCCTCGCGGTCCAGGTGCGCCAGGTGCGGCGCGAGCACGCGCGCCGCGGCGGCCGGGGTGTCGAGGACATCGCCTTCACGCTCCGCCGCCAGCGCCCGGCGGCCGAGCTCGAGTGCCGCGATCACCCGCGCCGCCGTGACGCCCCCGACGCCGACGGCCGTCAGGTCCGCGCGCGCGAGGCCGCCGACGCCGCCGGTGGAGTGGAGGAGCGCCTCCGCGATCGCGAGCGCCGAGCGGCGCTTCGTGCCGGTGCCGACGATGACCGCGAGGAGCTGCGCATCCGAAAGCGCGGGTGGGCCGTCACGGATCAGACGCTCGCGCGGACGGATCGCCTCGGGCCAGTCACGGATCGGCACACGACCTAACACGGGAGTGGGTTGCGTGGTGTAGCGGACAGAGGTACCGCGCTACGTCTGAGACGCCTTCTCCGCGACCGTTGGTGTCTCGGCCTTGCCGCCCGTGTGCACGGTCCAGTCGCGCTCGTCGAAGTCCTTCGCGCAGTACGGGCAGATGTTCCACTCCGGCCGGATGAGCTTCGAGCAGTTCGGGCACACGCGCTTCAACCGGGTGCGGCATGTGGGGCAGAGGATGTAGTCCTCCTGCACGCGCTCGTGGCACGTCGGGCAGACGATGCGTTGCTCAGCTTCCGCAAGCAGGCTCTCCTCGGCGAGCTGACGCTCGTAGGCCTCACCGATCGTCTCGCGCGAGCGGACGATCAGGTAGATGAAGAGGCCGAGGACCGGCAGCGCCGTGACGAGCAGCGCGGCGATCACCGGAAGGATCCGGTTCTCGGTGCGGTTCTGCGCGTCGCGGTACGTCCAGAAGATCATCGCGATGTACAGGACGAAGAGGTACAGGCCGATGAACCGCACCCCGAGCTGCACGATCGCGCTGTTCACGAAGCCGTTCCAAATTGCGCCGATGTCTGGCACTAGCTATACCCCCGCGCGCGCCGGTCGGCCGCCCTCGGCCGCCACACGCTCACGCCAATAGTCGAGTACGTCGCGAAGTGTCTGCTCGAACGGGATCTTCGGCTCCCAGCCGGTCGCCGCGCGGAACTTCGACGGGTCGGCCCACAGGATCGGCACGTCGCTCGGCCGGAGCCGGGCGGGGTCCTCCTCGGTGCGGATCTTCAGCTTCGAGTACGAAAGAAGAACGTCGAGCATCTCGCGGATGGTGTGGGTGCGGCCGCTCCCGACGTTGTAGCTCTCGCCGGGCTCGGCCTTCTCGAGTGCGAGCCAGTACGCCCGCACGATGTCGCGCACGTCCGACAGGTCGCGCTTCGACGTCAGGTCCCCGTGGTAGATGACCGGCGGGTGGAAGCCCGCCTCGATCTCCGCGATCTGCTTCGCGAACGTGCTGTCCGCGAAGACGGGGCCGCGGCGCGGACCGGTGTGATTGAAGCCACGCGTCACGACGACGTGCAGCCCGTACGACTTGAAGTACTGGTACGCGAGCTTGTCCTGCGCGACCTTGCTCACCGCGTACGGCGAGAGCGGGCGCAGCGGGTTCGTCTCCTTCATCGGCACTTCGTCCGGGTGGACGAGGCCGTACTCCTCGCTCGATCCGGCGACGTGCACGCGGATCTGCTTGCCGTGCCGGCGCACCGACTCGAGGATGTTCACCTGTGACTGGATGTTGATGTGCAACGTGGACGCGGGCTCGTCGAAGCTCTCCTGGACGAATGACTGCGCGGCCAGATGGAAGATCCGCTCCGGCTGCACCGCGGAGATGAGGTGCTCGACGGCGCCCGCGTCGGTGAGCTCGCAATAGAGGAGCGTGACCCGGCCCTTCTTGCCCTCGTCGCGCAGGGCCTGCCCGTCGCTGTAGCGTCCTTCGACGGTGTCGACTTTTTGGGCGCGGCGGAGCGGCTCGAGGTTCTCCATCCGCGAACGCCACCGGAACGTGCCGTATACGGCGACCTCGGGGTGTTCGGCGAGGAGATACTCGGCAAGGTGACTTCCGGCCATGCCGGTGATGCCGGTAATAAGGACGCGCACTGCGCCCGAAGAATAGCAAGGCACATGCCGGAGGTTGCTCGCCTGCCAGGTCCCGTGAGGCCCAGAACGTGAGCATTCTCGAGGTCCGGAGACATGCGGAACGAGGCATGGCGACGCCGCTGACTCCGCGTGGCGAGGCCACCGCGCGTGCGCTCGCGGGGACGCAGTACGCGCTCATCGTGTCGAGCCCGCTCGAACGCGCGAAGCGGACGGCGGAGCTCATCGGCGGCCGGCTCGATGCGACCGAGCCGGGGCTCTTGCCCGACATCGGTGGCGCGGGCGTGTTCGGCCCGATGCAGACGCTCGCGGAGTGGCGCGCGCTGCTGCGATCCGATCCGAAGGCCCGCGAGTTCGCACACGAGCAGCTCAACACGTGGGCCCGGCTCGCAGCGCGCGTTGGCCCGAAGGATCGCGTGCTCGCGGTCTCGCATGGCGGCATCATCGAGCTCCCGATCGTCGCGCTCGCGGAGGAGCTCGGCGTGCAGATCGACGGACCATCGTTCGCGAACCTGGACGGCGCGCTCATCACGTACCACAAGACCAAGCGCACGACGCTCGAGCTGCTGCGCGCGTGAGGCCGCTCACCGTCGGCCTCGTGCTGACGATCACGCTCAGCGCGTTCTCGGCGCTCGCGGTCGAGACGATCCTCCCGATCATCTCCGACGAGCTCGGCGGCGTGTCGCTCTACGGGTGGGTGTTCAGCGCGTACTTCCTGGGCAGCCTCGCCGCCGTCATCGTCGCGGGAGGCATCGCCGACGAGCGGGGTGCGCTCCTCCCATACGCGGTCGGCCTCGGCCTCTTCGCGATCGGACTCGCGATGTGCGGCGCCGCGCCGTCGATGCCCGTGATCGTCGCAGGGCGCCTCGTCCAGGGCATCGGCTCCGGCGCCGTCATCTCCGCGACGTACGCGGGCATCGCGCGCGGCTACACCGAGCGCCAGCGGCCACGGATGTTCGCGATCCTGTCGACCGCGTGGGTGCTGCCCGCGATCGTCGGCCCGGCGGCCGCGGCGTTCATCGCGACGTCCTCGTCGTGGCGGCTCGTCTTCGCGGGACTCCTGCCGTTCGCCGTGATCGCCGCGGTGCTGACCGTCCCCGCGCTCCGCGAGCTCGGCGCGCCGGCGTCACGGGGCCAGCGCACCAGCCGTCGCGATGCCGTGCTCGTGGCGATCGGCTTCGGGCTCATCCTCGCCGGCCTCACGAACACGACGGTCGTGCTCGCGGCGTCGCTTCTGCTCGCGGGCATGGTCATCGGCGTACCGGCGCTACGACGAGTGACGCCCGCGGGAACCCTCACGGGCCGGACCGGTCTCGGCGCCGCGGTGCTCGTGCGCGGCCTCATCACCTTCGCGTTCTTCGGCACGGAGGCGTTCCTTCCATTGATGCTGCGCGAGGCCCGCGGCCTCAGCCCGACCCTCGCCGGCATCGTGCTCACGACCGGCGCCGTCACCTGGACTTCCGGGGCCTGGGTGCACGAGCGACTCGCGTCGCGCCTCACGAGCCGTGCGATCATCGCGACCGCGTTCGCGCTCATCGCGATCGGTGCGGCCGGGGTGCTCGCGGTCCTGCTCGCGCCGATCCCGGTCGAGGTCGCGTATCTGGCGTGGGCCGTGAGCGGCGCGGGGATGGGCTTCGGCTACGCCGCCATCTCGGTCCTCGTGCTGCGGCTCGCGCCCGCGGACCGCACCGGAGCGAGCAGTGCCGCGATGCAGGTGCTCGACAACCTCGGCACGGCGCTCGGCACGGGTGCCGGCGGCGCCGCCGTCGCGATCGCCGTCGCGCGCGGCCTGCCCGTGCAGACCGGGATCGCAGCGGCGATCGTCATCGCGATGATCGGCGGTCTCCTCGGACTCGCGGTCTCTCGGCGCCTGGACGCATCGCGCCCATCGGTCGTCGCCGAGCCCGCCGCCATCTCCGCGCCCTCGATGGGGTGAACCCGAACGCGCGCCAGGCGGTTACAGCGGATGTGCGCAGGCTCGTTGCCGTGGCGATGGCTCGAGCTCCGGCTCTCAGGAACGCAGGCCGAATAGCATCCGTCACAACACGTAGCGATCGAGCGACGCGACGGATCCCGGCCCGCGACGCGCGAGCGCCTGCTGCCGATCGTGGCCACGCTGATCGGTCTCCTCGTCGTGGCGGCATTCGCGGTCACGCGGCTCAACGACCCGCCACCCG
>JALYKF010000014.1 GCA_030774905.1 Chloroflexota bacterium | reverse complement strand
TCCACGAGCGTCACTTCGGTCTGTGGCGGGCCGATGGCGCTCCGAAACCGGTCGTGGCCGAGCTCGTTCGCCGGCGCCAGACGCAGCGCTCGCCGGTGCCGACCGTTGCATGGATCGATCTGCCGCGGGCAGACTTCTTTGACCGGCCGCTCGCGAACCTCGTGCAGCTGTACGAGGCCTACCGGACGCGCCCCTGAGGGCTACCGCCGCGGGTCATCTTCAACAAGATCGTCGCGGATCACGTGAACGGCAGGGTCGCCGATCGCGTGCTGGCCAAGGCTCCGCACCGATCGCGCGAAAGCGCTGATCGGCCGCGATCAGGAAGTTTGCGACCCAGTCTCGCAACGTCATGCGATGGCCTCCTCGGTCTGCTTATCGAAGACGTGGAGCTTCGACCGATCGAAGCCCACGCGGATGGCATCGCCGGGCTGGTTCTGGGTGCGGGTGTCGACGCGCGCGACGAAGGTCTGCCCGGCGGATGAGAGATGCAGCTGGAACTCGTTCCCGAGGAACTCGACGACCTCGACCTTCGCGTCGACCGGAATGTGCCCGTCCTGTCCGGCGAGCTCCCCGGCGTTGATGTCCTCGGGGCGGATCCCGACGACCACCTCGCTACCCATCGCCCCGCCCTTGCCGGCGGCAAGCGGGGCCTGGAAGAAGCCGGCGTCCGCGACGGGCGCCGCCGCGCTGCCGGTGATCGTGGCCGGAAAGAGGTTCATCGCCGGCGAGCCGATGAACCCCGCGACGAAGATGTTCGCCGGGTGGGCGTGGAGGTTCTCCGGCGTGTCGATCTGCTGGAGGAGGCCGTCGCGCATGACCGCGATGCGGTCGCCCATGGTCATCGCCTCGACCTGATCGTGGGTCACGTACACGGTCGTCCGCTTGATGCGCTGATGCAGCTTCGAGAGCTGGGCCCGGGTCTCGATGCGCAGTGCGGCATCGAGGTTGGACAGCGGCTCATCCATGAGGAACACCGCTGGCTCACGAGCGATCGCTCGACCGACCGCGACGCGCTGACGCTGACCGCCGGACAGCTCCTTCGGCTTCCGCTTCAACAGCTTCTGGAGGCCAAGCATCTCGGCGACCTCGCCGACGCGCCGATCGATCTCGACCTTCGGCATGCCGCGCAGCTTCAGACCGAAGGCGATGTTGTCGTAGACGCTCATGTGGGGGTAGAGGGCGTAGTTCTGGAACACCATCGCGATGTCCCGATCTTTGGGCGCGACGTCGTTCACGAGGCGCTCGCCGATGTGGATGTCGCCGGTCGACTGCTCCTCGAGCCCGGCGATCATCCGGAGCGCGGTGGTCTTCCCGCAGCCGGAGGGTCCCACGAGGACCAGGAACTCCTCGTCCTTGACCTCGAGCGACAGGTCATTGACGGCGAAGACATCTCCGAACTTCTTTGTCACGTGGTCGAACGTGACCGTAGCCATACATCCCCTCCGGAGTGTCTGAGCGGCCAAAGTATGTCATGGGAGGCCGACGATCCGAGCGCGATCACCGGCGCGGTGCAGGTCATCGATGCGGGATGGACCGCTCGTAAAGCGCGGCGCAAAGACCTCAGCTGGCGCGAGCGGCCACAATCGCTACGCCTTGGCCAGCGGCGGCGCTGCCTGATAGGCGTCGGGCAGCGGCGTCGCCGTCGCGCTCGACTCCACTTCGACGATCTCCGTCTTCAGCGGACCGAGGATCCCGAGCAGCTCGTCCTGCTCGGCCTTTGGGACCTTGAAGCCGTTGAGCGTCGCCACAAGATCCTCGACCAGGGCGTTGAACTCGGCGGTCGTCACGCTCATCCCCTGGTGCGCGTCACGCATGCCCCGGCCGGTGTAACGGCACGGTCCACCAGTCGCCTCGCAGACCTGATCGACGAGCATCACCTCGAGGCGGGGCATGTCGCTTCTCGCGAACTTCGCGTTGATCCGCGCGTCTTCCGCCACACGTTTCCTGAAATCGGCCACGACCGAGGTGATCGCGGCCTTGCCGCCAAGCCGATCGAACAACGGTGCTGGCATTTTCCGCCTCCCGCTTGCTGCGCCAGTTAGCCACCGGCAGCCGACGTGTCATAGCACGGCGATAGGGTGCTGTAAAAGCCTCTTTGTCTGCGGGAAGCTCCATCCACAAGCTATTGACGATGCGGGATGCACGGCGCGGCAACCGAAGATCGAGACGCGATCCGCTTCGTCGTCGACCAGGAGCGGCTCGAAGCCGAGCGAAAGACCTTGATGACCTCAAGACCGCGACCCCGTTCCTGCGGCAACAGGACATGCTCCGTACGCTCGTTGACGATTCGCGGCATCTGAACATCGAGGACCGGCGCTGCCGGATCGGCGACGTGTTCGCGGAAGTTCGTGTCGATGCTCAGGGCGTGCGCGACTTCATGCCGCGCGATGATCGGAAGCCGTCCATAGAGCGGTCGTACCCGCGACCGCGAGGGGCCAACGGAGCGGAAGACGGGGTCAAACACGCGGATGTGGTAACAGCTCGGCTCGTTCAGGACGAGGGTGGGTGGCTCCGGCTGACGGGTTAGCAGGAGCAAAGATCCCCGGCCGGACCTGGTTGGACCACTCCACCCGAACACCGTCCCCGCTACACGGGGAGCTTGCCCTGAGATCGCGCGATCGTGCGGTATACGTCCGGCCCGCGGGCGCAGATCGTCGGACCGGAGTCTTACTTCGGCGGGATGTTCTGGTTGAGCCGGAAGAAGTTGTCGGGATCGTACTTACGCTTCAGAGCCTTCAGTCGGTCGTACTTGTCCGCTCCGTAAGCCTGCCGGATGCGGTCCTCGCCTTCGTCCATGAGGAAGTTGACGTAGACGCTGGTGTGGTATGGGCCCAAGGCCGTCCAGAAGTTCCGCGACCACTCCCGCTCTTCATCGAATCCAGCGGCAGTCGCGGTCGTTGCGTTGATGTTGATGGTGTGGCCCGCGCTGCGACCGCTGAACGCGGTCTCCTCCTCGCCGACGCGTCTGATCGCCCCGCCGAGCTGGAAGATCGGGAAGGCTGTGAGTGGGGAGGTCATCTGCGGCGCCCTCGTCGCGATGATGTCGATGACATCGTCGGTGAGTTCAGCTAGGTCTGCAGATCGGAAGTAGTACCACCAACCTTGAGGGAACGATGTGTCGAACATCGATTGATGCGCGAGGAACGGTTTCGGCACGCACAGATCCAGGAAGGGTGACCTGAACTCCTTCATCGGGCGGATGACCTTCTCGCCCTCCTCGACCGGACCCGCGTAGCAGCACACGACGGTCACGACCGGCCTACCGTGGAACTCCGCCGGGATCGCGGGCGAGGGAGGCACCCTACGGTGGACCACCACGGTGGTCAGCTCGTCTGGCACGTCGGTGATCCAATCGCGGTAGAAGCGCAGGATCTTCGCCGACTCTTCCATGGGCCAGAAAATCGGACCGGACAGCACGATCGGCCCGACCGGGTTCAGGCGGAACTCGAACTCCGTCACTATTCCGAAGTTGCCGCCGGCGCCGCGAGTGCCCCAGAAGAGGTCGGAGTTCTCCGACTCGCTCGCTTTCACGAACTCGCCGTCCGCGGTGATCATGTCGACCGCGAGCAGCTGATCCACCGTAAGACCGTACTTCCGCATCAGCCACCCGATCCCGCCGCCCAGCGTGAGACCGGCAAGCCCGGTGTGGGTCACGATGCCGGCCGGGACGGCGAGCCCGAAGGCCTGCGTCTCTCGGTCTAGCTCTCCGAGGAGCACGCCCGCCTGAACCCGGACCGTTCGCGCTGCCGGGTCGACGCGGATCCCCTTCATCAACGACAGATCGATGACGATGCCGTCGTCGCATGTGGAGAGTCCTGGAAAGCTGTGCCCCCCGCTGCGCACGGCGACTGGCAAGTCTGACCCTCGGGCGAACTTCACCGCCGCGATGACGTCGGCCACGCCGGCGCACCGGGCGATGAGAGCCGGGTAACGGTCGATCGAGCCGTTCCAGATCTTGCGGCGCTCGTCGTAGGTCGGGTCTCCCCGGCGTACGAGTTCCCCTCGGAAGGCCGCCCGCAGCGCGCTCAGCGCCGCTTCGTCGAGCTTGACCTCCGTCGCGATGGCACCCACAGCTCTCCTCCCTTAGGTCGAGGACGACAAGTCTGCACCATCATTGCCGGCGCGATCGGGCGGGCTCAGCGCGTTGCGCGACCAGCACGATGACTGGGGCGAGCGGACCATCGCCCGCGAGCTCCCGGCCCACGTCGTCGGACCGACCCCCGGGCACACCACCGTTGGCCAGGTGCTCCGAGCCTCCGGGCAGATCGGGCGGCGGCGACCCCGGACGGTGCCGACGGTCCGGTACCCGCGGCTGGTCCCGGCGGCGGCCCTCGAGCTGGTCGAGCACGACTTCTTCGGGCCGCGCTGGATCGTCGGCTTCGGCCGGGTGTTCGGCTACCAGAGCATGGATGTGTTCAGCCGCTCGGTCAGCCTGGGCGCGCAGCACGACACGGCCGCCCCGACGCAGCTGGCGTACTGGCTTGCGCTGTTCCAGCGGTTCGGACTGCCCCAGGTCGTCCAGACCGACAACGAGTTCGGGCTGACCAGCACCGCGATGCGCGGCAGCTTCACCCGCCTGACCCGGCTGTTCTTGGCCCTGGGGATCGAGCACCGCTTCATCCCCGAGGGTGAGCCGTACCGCAACGGCCACATCGAGCGCTTCAACCGGACCTACCGCTACGACTTCTACGACCAGCACGTCTTCAGCGACCTCGGCCACCTGCAGGCCCGCGAGGCCCAGGACGAGCGGTACTTCAACGAGCAGCGCAGCCACGGCGGGATCGGTTACGCCGTGCCGTCGAGCCGGTTCCCGCTCGAGCGGCCCCGCCTCGCGGCGGATCTGGCGCTCGACGATTTCGATCTCGACTATCGGCGCCTCGCGGCCGGACAGGTGACCTACGTCCGGCGGGTCGATAGCGAAGGCGAGATCGAGATCCTCAACCACCAGGTGGTGCGGCTGGATCCCGCGCTCGCCGGCGAGTACGTGACCGCCCGGATCCACACCCCGGACCTCGAGCTCACCGTGCTCACCGTCGAGGGCGAGATCGTGCCCGCCATCCGAACAC
Organism: Chloroflexota bacterium; assembly: GCA_030774905.1. The sequence continues at coordinate 634 of JALYKF010000014.1, read as the reverse complement.
GCCGTGCACGATGATCCCGGGCTCTACAACTAGTCGGGCGAAAAACGCGCGTGGAAGAAGACCGGCCACCCGATTCATTGGCGCGACGTGGATGACTTCTGCACGAAGGATGGCTTCGCGGGTCCGGGTGGCTGCTATGGCTGTCAGTGCGCAGAGCTAGACGCCGAGCGGCGGTGTCGCCCGACGGACGATGACGGTCCCGACGAGCACGGTGATCGCGGCGAGGAACGGGGTCAGGCCGGCGAGCGCGGGGGCACCCGCGACGACGTCCGGCAGCAACTCAATCAGCCACGGCGCGGCCACGAACGCAACACCGGTGAGTGGCAGGTACCAGCCGCAGCCGCGCGGCGCAACGTCCCTGTAGAAGACCGCCAACAAGAGCGCAGGGATTAGCAGGAGCTGGTCGTGATCGTGGGCGTACGGCACGAGCGCAAGTCCCGCCACCAGCGTCACAGCGACGGTGGCGTGGATCTTGAAGGGTCGTGGCGCGAGGCAAACACTCAGGACGCAGGCGACGACGAGCGCAAGCTGCAACCCTGCCACGACGCCGCCGGATGGCGCGCCCAGGATGCCGGCGACCAGGGTCCACGTCGTCGCGCCCTGGACAGTGGCTATCTCCGCGGCGGTCGCAGCG
>JALYKF010000013.1 GCA_030774905.1 Chloroflexota bacterium | reverse complement strand
TTCCGGTACGCGCTGCGGATCTCGTCTTCCGACGATTCGCGCGTGATGCCGAGGACCGCGTAGTAGTCGGTGCGTGCCGCCATGACTAGATTATCGGGGCTGATGGAGGATCTCGGCCGGATCGTCGGGCAATGGGCGCGCCCGGCCCTCGCGTCGCTCGGACCGCGGCAGGTGCGTTACGCCATCGTGCTCGCCATGGTCACGGCACGCTTCAGCTGATGGAGGGACCCACGTTCCATTGGGCCAGCCCGCTCGGCGTGGGGGTGGCGTTGCTCCTTGGTTGGGGTGCGATCAACGCGATCATCGGCGTCCTCGCGCCGATCGTTGGTCGAGGGCCCCTGGTGGCGGACATCCTCGTGCTCTCGCCACGAACTGATGCCGCGATGTTCGGCGGTGATCCCAACTCCCTCGTGCGTGAGTTCCCGGCGCTCCTTGCACTACAGCGCGTGCTGCTCGTGTGGCTCGGCGCGTCGCTCGCGGCGTTCGGTCTGTTGATCATCGCGGTGACGTGGTTCGGCCTCCGCCGTGGCGAGCCGTGGGCTCTGCCGGTGCTCGCCGCCTGCTGGCTCCTTGTGCTGGCGGGATTCGCCTTGCTGTTCAAGCGCTACGTCGACGCAGGCGTGACGCTTTCGCTAGGGGACCTGCCGCCGCTTTTCCACTACCCCGCCTTCCTGGTAACGCCAGCCATCGTCCTCAGCTGGATCGGCCTCCGCTAAGGGCTCGGAACCGAACAGGTTCACCGCTCGTCTACCTCCCAGCACCGGAATGCCGGTGAAGGAGGCAGAGATGCCGCGTGCTCTCGTGTTCGCCCTCGCGCTCGCGCTCGCCATGCTCACCGCCGCAGCGCCCGCCGCGGCGTGCGGGGGCCTCATCGGCCCCAACGGCGCGGTCAACCTGCTTCGGACGACGACCTTCGTCGGCTATCACGACGGGATCGAGCACTACGTCACGGCATTCCAGTTCGCCGGCGGTGGCGGCAAGTTCGGGTCGCTCACCCCGCTCCCCGGCGTGCCCTCGAACGTGGAGAAGGGCGGCAGCTGGACGCTTCAGCGGCTCATCCGCGAGACCCAGCCGGTCAAGGCCCTCGCGGCGGCCGTGCCCGCGCCGCAGCGTGACGCCGCGGGGCGCGTCGAGATCCTGCTCGAGACGAAGATCGACGCGCTCGACATCACGGTCCTGCGCGGCGGCGGCGCGGCCGTCGGCGAGTGGGCCACGGCGCACGGGTTCCGCCTGCCGGCCGATGCCCCCGAGGTGCTCGACTTCTACGCCGAGCGCAGCCCGATCTTCCTGGCTGCCGCATTCGACGGCGATGCCGCGGCGGCGCGCGGCCAGCAGATCGGCGACGGCACACCGGTCCACATCACGATTCCGACCTCCAACCCGTGGGTGCCGCTCCGCATCCTGGCCCTCGGCAAGCAGTCGACGGATCTCGTGCAGGCCGACGTCTATCTGCTGACCGATCGCAAGCCGGCGATCCTCCCGCTCGCGCGCGGCGCGAATGGCCTCACCCTGGCCTACGACCAGACGGCCTCGAAGCCGCTCCTCGACGACCTCCGGTCAGACACGGGGATGGGCTGGATCCCGGCGAACGGCTGGCTGAGCCAGCTGCGCATCGACACGAACGCGTCGACCCTCAGGTATGACCTCGCGGTCGACGTCCAGGGCCACAGCCCGTCGCGTATCGCGGCTGGCCTCGAGGCGCCGGGCGCCGCCGATCCCACACCGATCGCGCTCACGATGCTCGCCGCGGTCATGGCCGCCCTCGCCCTCGTCGCGATCCGCGAGCAGCGGCGGACCGTCCTCGCGTGAAGCGCCTTCTCGCGGCCCTCGCTCTCGTGGCGCTCGCCGGTGCGTGCGCACCGGCGGCGCCGCGGACCGTCGATATCACGATCCACTACTCGCACTACTCGGCGAAGCAGATCGACGTTCCCGCGGGCGTCCCGATCACGTTCACGATCCGCAACGACGACCCGATCGACCACGAGTGGATGATCGGAGACCTCGCGATGCACGAACGCCACCGCACCGGCACCGACGCCGTGCACGCATCGCGACCCGACGAGCTGACGATCCCGTCGCTCTCGACCCGCACGACCACGCTCACGTTCCCGACCGCGATGACGCTCATGTACATGTGCCATCTGCCGGGCCACGAGGTGTACGGCATGGTGGGGATGCTCGTCGCGAAGTAGCTACCGGTTCATGAAGTTCAGGTGGTACGAGCCGTCAGGGAACGCACGACTATCGAATGACAGCGTGAACTCGTCGCCGGCCTTCAGGCCGAACCGGCCGATCGCGGCGAGATCGCCCTGATCGGCGGACGCGAACGTCGTCTGGCTCGTCGCGCGAAGCGTGATGACCTTTCCCGTGAACGGCGTTAGCGTGCCGATCCCTCCGGCAATGCGGACCTGCACGGTGCAGGGGCTCACCACGCCGATCACCGTCGCGCTCGTCTTCAGGTGCTGGATCTCCGCGGGGACGCTCGGATCCGGCGCGGCGTACGCGCCGCACGCTTGGATCGCCGCGAGGCTCGACTCGGCGCTCCCGGCAGCCGCCGCGTCCACCCGAACGACCTC
>JALYKF010000012.1 GCA_030774905.1 Chloroflexota bacterium | reverse complement strand
GATGTACGCCTCATGTTGTTGGGCGGCGATCTTCTTGCGGTTCCGCTGCGCGTAGGCGCGATTGCGCGCATAGATCTCTTGCCTGTGCTCCTCGGTGTACTTCCGCTGAACGCCGAGCACAGCCTCGCGATCGGCTGCGTATCGCGCGCGCCGCGTCGCTTTACGGCGCCCGGCGTGCTTCGCATATTCGGCAGGGTCAGCTCTCAGTCGCTCCCGCCATCGGCGCGTCGCTTCGCGCGACGCAGCCGCCTTTGATTCGGTCCACTTAGCCCGCACGTGCGGATAGCGCTCACGGCTGCGTCGCCGCTTGTCCTCCAAGTAGGTGGCGTACTTGATCGGATCTTGAGCGAATGCCTCTTTGCGGCGCGCATATTCGCCTTTCGCCGTGGCACGCTTCCGCGCGAGGTACGCCGCATAGGCGGCGGGATCCGAGCGGGTCCGCGCACGATACTGCCGCGCCTTTTCTCGGTCGTACGCGCGCTTTCGCTCCCGAGCCGCCTCGTCCACTCACAAGCAAATACGGAATCCGGCGAGTCGTGTCAATGGGACTTGAGTCGTTCCGCCAGTCGTGCCGCGGCATCCTCGATCAGCGGCACCGCGTTCCGCATCGCGTCGGCCAGCGGCATTCCCTCGGGCGCGCTCACCTCGATCGCCTCGACGCCCTGCGCAAGCAAGACCTCGTAGCCGGGCGCGGTACCGCCGACCACCATCGCTGCGCGCGCGTGCGCGTCGCGCGCCGCGTGCGTCACAGCCTGCGTGAGCTTGCCGTATCCGCTCTGCGCATCGGCGCGACCCTCTCCGGTGACGACGAGATCGGCGCCGGCAACGCGCGCGGCGAAGTGCGTCGCGTCCAGGACGAGGTCCGCGCCGGACCGCAGGCGCGCGTCGAGGAACGCGAGCAGACCGGCCCCCAACCCGCCGGCCGCGCCCGCACCGGGAACATCGCGCACGTTGCGGCCCACGAAGTCCTCGATGACGTCGGCGTACCGCGCCAGCGCGGCATCGAGCTCCGCGATCATCGCCGGCGTCGCGCCCTTCTGCGGCCCGTAGATCGCGGACGCGCCCTCCGGACCGAGCAGCGGATTGCGCACGTCACACGCGACCTCGATCGCGGGACGGACGAGCCGCGGGTCGGTCTGGCCTTCGAGGTGATGCAGCTGCGCGAGCGGGGCGCCTCCCTCGGGGAGCTCCTTTCCGCCGCGGTCGAGGAAGCGGTACCCGAGCGCGCGGGCCATGCCCGCGCCGCCATCGTTCGTCGCGCTCCCGCCGATGCCGATGACGATCCGATGCGCACCGCTCGCGGCCGCCGCGAGGATCAGCTCGCCCGTGCCGCGCGTCGAAGTGACGCGTGGGTCCCGTTCGTCGTCACGGAGCAGCGGTAGGCCGCTCGCGGCGGCCATTTCGACGACCGCGGTCGTGCCATCGCCAAGGATCCCCCACTCGGCGTCGATCTCGCGGAGCAGCGGATCGTGGACGCGGGAGGTGCGGATCGTCCCTTTCGTCGCCCGGACCAGCGCGTGGACCGTGCCCTCGCCGCCATCCGCAAGTGGCACTTCATCGAGCTGGGCGTCGGGCAGGACACGCCGAAATCCGCGCGCGATGGCGGCCGCGACTGCGACCGCGTCGGCGCTCCCTTTGAAGGATTGTGGCGCGATTACGACCCGGTACGGAATGTGGCGGAGCGTAAACGGGTTGACGGAGCGTGGCCGCCAACAGAAATAGACTGGACTCGTGACCCTCGTTTCCCCACAGAACGACGCCGCCTGTATTCAGCGCGGGCCTGCCGAGGTCGCCCCGGTGTGGTCCGCGCTCGCCGAATCCCGGCAGCCGCCGAGCATCTTCCTCACACCGCAATGGATCGCCGTCGCGCGCGCCCACGAGCCGACCGAGCCGATCACGCTCGCTGTCGGCGATCGTGGCGTCGCAGCGCTCGCGCGCGAGTCCGACGGCACGATCACCTTCGCCGGCGGGCAGCTCACTGACGAGCAGGACGTCATCGCCGGGCCTGGCGACGAGAACGACATCGCAGCGGCCGTCGCGCGTTGGGTCGCCGCACAACGGCCGCCCCGCGTGCGGCTCGAGTTCGTCCCGGACGGGCGGCCGACCCTGAGTGCATTCACCGATGTCCTGGCTGCAGCCGGCTACCGCGTCGTGCGTGCGCCGCAGGTCGTGTCGCCCGTGCTCGACCTTCCCGATTCGTACGACACGTATGTGCAATCACTTGGCAAGAAAGAACGCCACGAGCTCCGGCGCAAGGTCCGCCGGCTCGAGGCCGCCGGGGTCACGGCCTTCCGGTTCGCGGACCCTGCGGAGCGCCCGGCCGTCCTCGATCGGTTCTTCGCGCTCCACCGGCTGAGCCGCGGCGAGAAGGCCGGCTTCATGACGCCCGATGTGGAGAGCTTCTTTCGGGACGTGGCCGACGCGCTGAGTCCGCTGGACCGGCTGCGCCTCGGCGTGCTCTCCTTCGACGGCGCCGATGTCGCGGTGCTCTTTGGCTTCGCGCTCGGCAAGGTCATCGCGTCGTACAACGCTGCATACCACCCCGGACTCGCGTCGCTCTCGGTCGGCATCGTCAGTCACGCGTGGGCCATCAGAGAGGCCATCGCCCGCGGGTACTCGACGTACGACCTGCTCCGCGGCGACGAGCCGTACAAGTACAACCTCGGCGCGCACGATCGGTGGCTCGGGCGCCTCGATGCGGAGCGCGCCTGATGCGCGTCGCGATGCTCTCGGTCCACGCGTGCCCGATGGCCAAGCTCGGCGGGCGTGACTCCGGCGGTATGAACGTCTACATCCGCGAGCTCGCGCGCGATCTCGCCAAGCGCGGTATCGAGGTAGATGTCTACACACGGCAGCGCGAGCACGACCATCCACGGATCCAGGAGATCGCTCCCGGCGCGCGGGTCATCCATATCGAATCCGGCCCGGTGAGCTACCTGCCGAAGATGGAGGTGTACGACCGCCTCGAGGAATTCACCGCCGGCGTCGAGGCGTACGTCCGAGCTGAAGGGCTCACGTACGACGTCATTCACGCGCACTACTGGCTGTCCGCCGAGGTCGCGCGAGTGCTTGGCCCGAAGTGGGGCGTTCCGCGCATCCAGATGTTCCACACCCTCGGGCTCGTGAAGCGCGAGGTCATGGACGAGGACGTCGACGCCGAGAGCGACGTGCGCATCACGATCGAGCGGCGCGCCGTGCGCGAGTCGGCGGCAGTCGTCGCCGCGAGCGAGATCGAGGCGAGCGAGCTCGAGCAGCTCTACGGAGCGGATGCGAGCAAGCTGCGGATCATCCCGTGCGGCGTCGACCCGGACGTATTCCATCCGGTGCGGCAAGCCGACGCCCGACGGGCGCTCGGACGCGATGAGTGTGAACGGCTCGTCCTCTTCGTTGGCCGCATCGAGCAGATCAAGGGCATCGATGTCCTGTTGCGCGCCCTCGGTCTCGTCTTCCAGGGCTACCCCGAGCTCCGGGGCGAGACGTGCCTGCTCGTGGCCGGCGGTGCGCTCGATGCGGAGGATGCCGAGGGCGAGAGTGAGAAGATCATCGAGCTTCGGCGGCTCGTCCATGAGCACCGGCTCGAGGACACCGCGGACTTCGTCGGCTCACAGGATCAACCGCGGCTCGCGCTCTTCTACAACGCCGCGGATCTGTGCGCCGTGCCGTCGCTCACCGAATCGTTTGGCCTGGTCGCCCTCGAGTCGATGGCCTGTGGCACACCGGTCGTCGGCACACGCGTCGGTGGCCTGCAGACCGTCATCGAGAATGACGTCTCTGGCCTCCTCGTGCCGGCCGGCGACGATAGCGCGATCGCCGAGGCGATGGCCCGGGTCCTCCTCGACCCCGCGCTTCGCCTGCGGTTGGCCGCGGGCGCGCGAGAGCGAGCCAAGGCATATTCATGGCACCGTGTCGGCGAGGCGGTCGCGGCCCTGTACGCGGATCTGATGCAGCCGGTGGAGGTCTGATGGCCGACGCGTTCACGCTCCCACGCCGCGCCATGGCGATCGTGGCCCATCCCGACGATGTGGACTTCGGCTGCTCCGGCACGATCGGGCTCTGGACCCAGATGGGCGTCCACGTCACGTACTGCCTCATCACGAGCGGGAACAAGGGCACTCACGATCCGAACATGACCCCGGAGCGGATCGCCGCGATCCGCGAGAGGGAGCAGCAGGAGGCCGGGCGGCGCGCGGGCGCATCGGAGTTCGTGTTCCTGCGCCACGACGACGGGGAGACCGAGGTCACCATGGATCTCCGCGGCGAGGTCTGCAAGCAGATCCGGATCCATAAGCCCGACCTCGTGTTCTGCCCTGACCCGTGGCGTCAGTACCAGATGCATCCCGATCACCGCGTGGCCGGCTGGGCCGGGCTCGACGGCATCATCGCCGCGCGCGATCACCTGTTCTTCCCCGAGCAGCTCACCGACGGTCTCGTACATCACCGCGTATCGCGCGTGCTGATGTTCGGGACTGCCGACCCGAACATCTGGTTCGACATTTCGACGTCGATGAAAACGAAGATCCACGCCCTCCAGGCACACGAGAGCCAAGTGAAGGACTTCAAGCAGCTCGCGCAGCGGATGCATGCGTTCGCCGGCGCGACCGGCAAGGCCTGGGGCCTCGAGAAGGCCGAAGCCTTCCGCTACATGGAGCTCGCCTAGCTCCGCGCCGGCCGACCTGGCCGTGATCGCGCGAGCACGACGGCCAGCGCGACGAACAGCGCAGCGGCGCCGAGCCACGGCCATGGCGCACGTTCCGCGAGCGCCGGCGCGACCTGCACGTCGATGCGCGCGCCCGCGCAGCGTTCGGCCTCGCTCTCCGCGCCACCCCAGTTCGGCGCGACCATGCGCACGGTCCATGTGCCGGCCGACGGGAAGGTCATGGTGCCGTCGAAATACGGCGAATCGACGGCGCGATGCGTGAGCGAGATCGTCGTGCTCGCGCCCGGTCGTCCCGCCGGATACGCCGCGAGACGGAACGACGGCTCGCTCGGGGCACTGCCTGATCCGGAGTACCAAATGCCGTTCACGATCGGCGACGCCTGCGGATCGTCGGTGCAGAGCGTCTGCGTGAGATACAACGTGGTCACAGTCACCTTCGTCGGCGCGCCCGCTGCGACGGGTCCAGCTACGTCGATGCGGACCCACATCGCGGCAGCGGCGGGCTGCGCAACGAGCAGGATGAGGCCGAGAGCGAGAAGGCAGGCGGATGCGCGCACATTCCCCATACAGCGGTGGGCGGGTGGCGGTTCCCTAGTGCTTGAAGTGGCGCCGTCCGGTGAAGAGCATCGCCATGCGGTGACGGTTCGCGGTATCGATCATCATCTGGTCGCGCATCGACCCGCCCGGCTGGATGATCGCGGTCACGCCCGCGCGCGCCGCGACCTCGATGCCGTCGGGGAACGGGAAGTACGCGTCAGACGACATGACCGCGAGCCGGGCGTTCTCGCCGGCCTTGCGCACGGCGACCTCGACCGCGACGACCCGTGACAGCTGGCCGGGACCGATGCCGACGCTCATGAGGTTCTTCGCGAGCACGATCCCGTTCGAGGTGACGTGCCGCACGCACCGCCACGAGAAGATGAGATCGGTGAGCTCCTCGAGGGTCGGATGGCGTTCGGTGACGACTTTGAAGTTCGATTCGTCGGCGACCGACTCGTCGGGCGTCTGCACGAGGATCCCACCGGAGACGCGCTTGTAGTCGAGCATCCCGTCGCCGCGCCGACCGCGGAGCTGCGGCGCCCAGCCCTTCACCGCGAAGATCTCGAGATTCTTGCGCTCTTTGAGGATCGGCAGCGCGTCCTCGGTGTACGCGGGCGCGATGATCGCTTCGTAGAACGTGTCCTTCAGCGCGTCCGCCAGCTCGCGCGACACCGCCCGGTTGACCGCCACGATGCCACCGAACGCGGAGACCGAGTCGCACAGGAAGGCACTGCGGTAGGCCTTCGCGATCTCGACGTCCGACGCGATGCCGCACGGGTTCTGGTGCTTCACGATCGCGGCCGTCGGCTGCGTGAAGTCGGAGGCGATTCGCCACGCGGCGTTGATGTCGAGCATGTTGTTGAAGCTCGTGGCCTTGCCGTGCAGCTGCTCCATCGTCGTCATCGCGCCGGCCTCGCCGCGGACTGCGTAGAAGGCGGCCTGCTGGTGGGGGTTCTCGCCGTAGCGGAGGTCGCGCAGCTTCCGTAGCGACAGCGTCATCTCGTCCGGGAACTGCACGCCCGCATCCGTCGAGACCTGCGCGGCGATGGCCGCGTCGTACGCGGCGGTATGCGAGAACGCCTCGGCCGCAAGCTGCCTGCGTGTCTCGACCGACACCGAACCGCGCTCGCGCAGCTCCTCAAGGACCGGGCCATACCGCTCGGGCCGTGAGAGGACGATGACATCGGCGTGGTTCTTGGCGGCGGCGCGCAGCAGGCTCACGCCGCCGATGTCGATCTTCTCGAGGAGCGCATCGCCGGAGGCGCCCGATGCGGCGGCCTCGCGGAACGGGTACAGGTTGGAGGCGACCAGGTCGATGGGCTCGATGCGCTGCGCCTTCAGCTCCGCCATGTGCGTCTGGTTCTCGCGCCGGGCGAGGATCGCGCCGTGGATGCTCGGGTGGAGGGTCTTCACGCGGCCGTCGAGCATGGACGGTGAGCCGGTGACGTCCTCGACGGAGCGCGCCGTGATCCCCTCGGCCGCGAGTGCGGCGCGCGTGCCGTCGGTGGCGATGAGCTCCCACCCGAGCTCCTGCAGCCCGCGGGCGAGCGCGATCAGTCCGGTCTTGTCGTCAACGGAAAGAAGTGCGCGCATGCGTCTCCATCACTCGAAGCGTCCCCTGAATTCGCCGTAGTATAGGTAGCCCGTGCCGATCGATTTGGGGCATTTTGCCCACCGGTTCATCGAGCCGTTCAACGCCGAGTCGCGCTTCTACTGGCCGGCGGTGATCGCGGTCGGCATTGCCCTCATCGCCAACGTCGTCTGGTACTACACGCCGGTCCGAGGAGTGGCGCCCGCCGAACACACGGCGCGGCCGTGGGCCTTCTGGGTGAACGTCATCACGCTCATCATCGCGACCGTGTTCCTGCTCGCGAAGGCGCCATTCGTGATCATGGCCCTCGCCTTCGGGATCGATCTCGCGATCCTCGTCTACATCTACGTCGGCTGGCTGCCGCCATTGGAAGCGGCATGGATCCGGGAGCGCCGTCGCCAGAAGTACATGCCCAAGCCGAAGCGCCGCCGGCGTTAGCCGATCGCGAAGCCGCGGTGACGCGGCTCGCTGGACAGCTCGGCCGCCTGCACGGACTCGACCTGCGCGTATGACGGTCCCCGGCGCAGCCACGCCTCGAACTCAGTGAGCGACGCGGCATCGCCCGCGGCTTCGGCCTCGACCGCGCCGTCGTCGCGGTTCCAGACCCGCCCGGTCAGCCCGAGACGCCGCGCTTCCTCCGCTGCGCTCGCGCGAAAATTCACGCCCTGTACACGGCCGCGGACCACAAAGCGCTTCCCGCTCATGTGACCTTGCGCCGCAAGACGGCGTCGAGACCACGCGTGTTGTCGACACGGTCCGCGGTCGCCCACCCGCGCCGCGCCGTCGCGGCGCCGTACTGGGTCCAGTCGAGCTCCTCGATCGCGTGGGCGTCCGAGTCGATGACCAGCGTCGCGCCTCTCTCCATGGCCTTCCGGACCGCCCAGTCCGGGAGGTCGAGCCGTTCTGGCCCGCCGTTCACCTCCAGCCGCGTCCCCGTGGCCACGGCCGTTTCGATCACCGCGTCGAGGTCGACGTCATACGGATCCCGTCGCTCGAGCAGCCGGCCGGTGGGATGTGAGATCGCGGTCACGAGCGGGTGCTTCATCGCGCTCACCAAGCGTTGGGTGATCTGCGCCCGTGGCTGGTTGAACGCGGAGTGGATCGACGCGGTCACGATCTCGAAGCCGGCGAGGACGTCGTCGGTGTAGTCCAGCCTGCCGTCAGCGCGGATCTCGACCTCGGTGCCAATGAGCACGCGGAACGGCGCGAGCTCCTGATTGAGCTTGGCGATCTCCTTCGTGCGCTTCGCGATCCGTTCGAGGTTGAGGCCGTTCGTCATGCCGAGCCCGACGGAATGGTCGGTCATCGCGACGTACGCGTAGCCCTTGTCGCGCGCCCGGCGGACCATCGCCGCGAGCGTGTCGCGCCCGTCCGTCCAGTCGGAGTGCGCGTGCAGGTCACCCTTGAGATCCTCCACCGTCACCAGCGCTGGCAACGTGTGCGCGAGCGCGGCATCGATCTCGCCGTGATCCTCGCGCAATTCCGGCGGGATCCAGTCCATCCCGAGGGCCGCGTAGATCTCCTCCTCCGTGCGCGACGCGATGGGCGTGCCGCCTTTCTCCTCACCGACGCGATAGAGGCCGTACTCGTTGAGGAGCAGCTTCTTGCGCAGGGCGTACCCGCGCAGCCGGACGTTGTGCTCCTTTGACCCGGTGAAGTAGAGGAGCGCCGCGCCCCACGACGCGGCGGGCACCACCCGGAGGTCGATCTGAAGGCCGCGCTCCACCGTCAGCGACGACTTCGTGTCGCCATGAGCGAGCACGCGGTCCACGTTCGGCGCGCTCGTGAACGCGGCCATGATCGGAGCGGCCGCGTCGCTCGCGACGAGCAGATCGACATCGCCGATGGTCTCCTTCCACCGCCGCAGGCTGCCGCACACCGAGATCTCCCTAACGTCCGCGGTCTCGCGCAGGTATGCCACCATCCCATCGGCGGCCGTGCGGGCGTAGCTGATGAGCGAGCGGCCGGTGCGCTGCCGCAACGACGCGATCGACTTGAGGATGTTCTCCTCGGTCTTCGCCTGGATCTTCGGCAGGCTGCGCAGGCGTCCGTCCTGTGCCGCCGCCTCGAGCTCGTCGATCGTCGTGATCTTCAGGTGCTGGTTGATGAGCCGGGCCGTCGCGGGGCCAACCCCCTTCACCCGCAGCAGCGTGAGGAGGCCCTCCGGGACCGCGGCCTTCAGCTCCTCGTGCCGTCTGGCCTTGCCGCCCTGGAGGTACTGCGCGATCGCCTCGCCAACGGACGCCCCGACCTTGGGGATGGTGGCGAGGTTGCCGGCTTCGTAGATCGTGCGAACCGGATCACGCAGATCGCGGATCTCGCGGGCCGCAGCCCGATACGTGACCGCGCGGAACACGTTCTCGCCCTTGAGCTCGAGAAGGTCGCCGATCTCGTCGAGCAGGTCGGCGACCCGAGCGTTCTCTTCGGAGGCGTACTCGCGTGGCACGCGGCGATGCTAGCTAGCGGCGGGTCTGGGCGAGCTCCAGCATCGCGAAGGCCTCGTTGATCGCTCCGCGCGCGCGCAGGACCTTTGAGTACTCGGACGCGGCGAGCGAGAGGTCCGCCCGGTCATCGATGCTCGACAGGAGCTCGATGGCCTGCTTGAACGCGCGATCCGCGTCAGCGGTCTCGCCACGAACCTCGCTCGCGGCCGCGACGACGCGAAGCGCATGCGCCCGTTGGATCGGGTCGCCGACCGTCGCGAGCACGCGCTCGGCGTGGCGAGCAACGCGCTTCGCCTCAGCGGCGTCGCCATCGCTCAACAGCACGCGAGCTCTGACGACCTGCGCGACGGCGCCCCAGTGCTCATCCCCCACCTCCGCCGCCCGGGCGATCGTCCGGTCGGCGAGGTCGCGCGCCTGTGCGACATGACCCTGCTGGAAGTGGATCGACGCGATCGACTGGCGGACATCGAGCTCGAACGCGGTGTCAGTCACGCGTTGGAAGAGCTCGAGCGCGCGCTCGTAGCCGGCGATCGCCGGGTCGAGGTCGCCGGCGTCGTAGTGCGACACCGCGATGCCCATGAACCCCTGCGCCGCGAGCTTGAGCTCGTCGGCACGCGACGCGGTCGCGAGGCCCGCCTCATATGACGCGATCGCCTTCGTCGTGCGCCCGAGGCGGCGGTACGTGGTGCCGAGCGCGACGGCGACGCGCGCGCGAAGTCGAGGTTCGAGGATCTCGTACCGCTCGACGATGTCGCGCACCGTCTCGAACGCCTCGGTCGCAGCGACGAGCCGACCCGCGTCCGCGTACGCCTGGCCGCGAACATACAGGAGGCGTGCGACGTCGAGCGGCTGCTTCGTGACGTCGAGCAGCGCGAGGGCCTCGCTCACGCGGTCGAATGCTTCTTCACGGCGGCCAAGGTGCAACGCTGCGCTGGCGAGGATCCGGAGGAACGTGGCGCGCTCGATCACATCCGCAACGACCGCGAGGCCCGCGCGGGCGGCCGCTTCGGCAGCCGGCCACTCGAGCCGCTCCACCGCCGCTTCCGCGGACAGCCGATGGAAGGTGACGCGCTTGGACGTCGCGAGGGGCTCGTCACCGAGGAAGTAGTCGAGCGGTCGCCCGAGCTTCGAGGCGATGTGCTGGAGCGAGCGGATCGATGGGCGAACCTGTCCAGATTCGATCTGGCTGATGAACCCCTTCGTGAGCTCGTCGCCGGCGAGCTGGGCTTGGCTCAATCCGGCCTCATGGCGCGCGGCGCGCACGCGCTCGCCGAGGGTCTGACCCGCATTCGACACCGTGGTCGGACCAGTCCGCATTGACCCCTTGGGTTCAGCCGCCATAATCACAACGCACGATACCGAACACTGGCCGGTGCCGACAACGGGGAGCGTGGTGGACATGCGATCAGTCAGAACGATCCTGCTCGCGATCGTCGCGACCGTCGCCCTCCTTGGCGGCTTCGGGTCGGTGGCCGACGCCCAGTCGGGGCCCCACAAGTCTGTCGCGTTCGCGCCGCGACCCGCGATGCTCGAATCCGACCCGGGAGATCCAGGCATTCCCGACTGAGCCGAGCGTTCCGATAGGCTCGTCGCGTGCCCACGGCCTCGACCGATCGTCGCCAGCTCATCGAGATCGATGGGAAGACGTTCCTCTACCAACACGGCTATCGCTTCGGCAAGGTCACCTATGTGACGCGCCTTCCCCTCGGCCTCAGCCGTACCGTGTGGGCCCCTGGGCACCTGGACGCGAGCGAGGTCGAGGCGGTGGTCCGCGGCGACAACCCCTGGATGCTGGAGTGAGTCGAGCCGTGAGTCGAGCGAGGAGCGGCTTCGCCGCGACGAGCGAGTCCCCCAGCCCTGAGCATTCGCTCGGCGCAGCCGAGCGATAGAGCAGGAGCGACGCTCTAACGCGCGCCGTTGTGCAGCGCGTCCGCGCTGCATCGGTCGAGGTCGATGGCGAGCGCGCCGGATCGATCGGTCATGGCCTGGTGGTCCTGCTCGGCGTCGGGGCGAAGGACACCGCGACCGACGGCGAGCGCCTCGGTGCGAAGATCGCATCGCTGCGGATCTTTGATGACGGAAGCGGGAAGCTGCAGCACACGGTCGCGGACGCCACCGGGAGCGTGCTCGTCGTGCCGCAGTTCACCCTGTACGGCGACGTGCGCCGAGGGCGGCGGCCCGACTTCACCGAGGCCGCGCCGCCGGATGTCGGCCGCCGCTTGTACGACGCGTTCTGCGGTGTACTGCGCGCGTCGGGCCTGACTGTCGCCACGGGCGTCTTTGGTGCGGCGATGCGCGTGCAGATCGATGCGGACGGGCCCGTGACGATCATCGCGTCGACGGATCGCTGGACCGAAGGCGAGCTCTGAGAGCTACTGGCTCGCGAGGTCGAGCGCTGCCGCGAGCGTGAGCTTCGCGGCCTTGAGCCAGAGCCGGCGGTTCGAAACATTGGTCGGCGTGTCGCTCGTGGTGTGGAAGGTGTAGTTACCGGGGAACGTCGCATCGTTCTCGCCGTAGCGCTGCACGAGCGCGACGGCGGGGATCCCGGCGAGACCGAATGGCGCGGCGTCGAGGATCGTGTTGCCATCACCGGCGAACTGCGCGTTCAGCGGCGCGATGCCGATCGCGTAGCGCTCGTTCGCGGCGGCGACCTTGTCGCGCAGACCGGCGGACGCGTTCGTGTACCAGATGAGGTCGAGCCGGTCGGTGATCGGATTGAACCCGACCATGTCGATGTTGATGACGGCGCTGTACGGGTACGGCCGGGGGAGGCTGGCGACGTACGCGCCGCTCCCCTTGAAGAACAGCTCCTCGCCATCGAAGAACGCGAGC
This sequence comes from Chloroflexota bacterium, assembly GCA_030774905.1. The sequence goes on along the minus strand of JALYKF010000012.1, from coordinate 13,595 downwards.
ACGACGCGGTGCGTGAGGCTCGCGCGGTTCCGCGACAGGATCCGCGCGTACTCCAGGAGGGCGGCCGTCCCGGTGCCGTTGTCATCAGCGCCGGGTGCTGCGGTGGTGTTCGGGTTCCAGTTGGGCGATCGATTCGAGATCGAGTCGTAGTGGGCGCAGATCATCACCCAACCCGCCGTCGGCCCTGCGTTCAGTGGATCGATGGTCACGAGGAGGCTCTCAAGCGGGATCCCTTGGTACACGTTTCGGTACGACTCGACCTGCGCGCCCATCGCGCCGAGCTGCTCTTTCAAATAGGCGAGCGCCTTCGCATGCCCAGGATGATGGACATCCCGAGAGACAAAGCTCGTCAGCGCGAGCAAGTGGTCGTTGAGCTTGGCCATGTCGATCTGAGCGATGAGCGCGGCGACGGACGGCGGAGCCGGCGGTGCCGTGGGGACGGGCGAGGGCGTCGGGCTCGCGGTCGGCGCGACCGTGACGGTCCTACTGACGGCTGGCGCGGGATCCGTCGGGCCGGGAGTGGTTCGGCCAACCCGGTCCGACGGACCCCCGCACGCCGTGGCAGCGGAAACCGTCAACATGCATAACCCGACCGCGAGCGCGCCACGCATTTGGCTAGTCAACGCGTAACGGCGACGGTCGGTGCGCGTGCCTAGTTCAGGGCGCCGACGGGCTCACCGCGCTTGGCGCGGTCCTTGGCCTTCTGGTCAGCGAACTCCTCGGTCCAGAACTGGATCGAGCCGTTCTCGGCGTCGACGAAGACGGTGTCGCCCTCCGTGTACTCCCCTGACAGCACCTTGTGCGCAAGGGGATCGAGGATCAGCTTCTGGATCGTGCGGCGGATCGGCCGCGCCCCGTACACCGGGTCGTAGCCCTCCTTCGCGATGAGCGCCTTCGCCGCCGCGGTGAGCTCGAGGTTGATCTTCCGCTCGGCCAGCCGCTTTGCGAGTGCCTTCGTCTCGAGCTCGACGATCGCCTCGAGCTGCTTCTCGAGCAGTCCGTGGAAGATCACGATCTCGTCGACGCGGTTGAGGAACTCGGGCCGGAACTGCCCGCGAAGCGCGTCCATGACGTGCTTGCGCATGAGGTCCTCGTTCTTGCCGGCAAGCTCGCTGATGAACGCCGATCCGATGTTGCTCGTCATGATGATCACGACGTTCTTGAAGTCCACGGTGCGGCCCTGCCCGTCAGTGAGGCGGCCATCGTCAAGGATCTGCAGCAGCACGTTGAAGACGTCCGAGTGCGCCTTCTCGATCTCGTCAAGCAGGAGCACGGTGTACGGACGGCGCCGGACGGCTTCGGTGAGCTGGCCGCCCTCGTCGTAGCCAACGTAGCCGGGCGGCGCGCCGACGAGGCGGGACACGGTGTGCTTCTCCATGTACTCGCTCATGTCGAGACGCACCATGGCCTTCTCGTCGTCGAACAGGAACTCGGCGAGCGCTTTCGCGAGCAACGTCTTCCCCACGCCGGTGGGGCCGAGGAACAGGAACGAGCCGAGCGGGCGGTTGGGGTCCTGCATACCGGCGCGGGCGCGACGCACGGCGTTCGCGACGGCGGTGACGGCCTCTTCCTGGCCGACGATGCGCTGATGCAGGTTCTCCTCCATCTTGAGGAGCTTGCCGACCTCGCCTTCGAGGAGCTTCGTCACGGGAATGCCGGTCCACTTGCCGACGACCTCCGCGATGTCCTCGGGTGTCACCTCTTCGGTCACCATCTTGTGTCGCTGCTGCAGCTCGGCGAGCTTCGCCTCCCCGGCAGCGACCTCCTTCTCCAGCTGGACCTGCGTGCCGTACTTGAGCTCGGCGGCCTTCGCAAAGTCAGCGGCCCGCTCCGCCTTCTCGATGTCGGCGCGTAGGGCCTCGAGCCGCGACTTCTTCTCGCGGATCTCGGCGAGCGCGGCCTTCTGCGTGTCCCAGTCGGCGCGCATCCCCGAGCTTGCCTCCTTGAGGTCGGCGAGCTCCTTCTCGAGTCTGACCAGCCGTTCCTTGCTCGCAGCGTCGGTCTCCTTCTTCAGCGCTTCGCGTTCGATCTCGAGCCGGCGGACCGCGCGCTCGACCTCGTCGAGCTCGACAGGCATGGAGTCGATCTCCATCCGCAGCTTCGAGCCCGCCTCGTCGACGAGGTCGATGGCCTTGTCCGGGAGGAATCGATCGCTGATGTATCGCGACGACAGGACTGCGGCCGCGACGAGGGCGCTGTCGAGGATCCGCACGCCGTGGTGCACCTCGTAGCGCTCCCGCAGGCCGCGGAGGATCGAGATCGTGTCCTCGACGGTCGGCTCGCCCACGAACACCGGCTGGAAGCGGCGCTCGAGCGCGGCGTCCTTCTCGATGTGCTTGCGGTACTCGTCGAGCGTCGTGGCGCCGATCGTGTGCAGCTCGCCACGCGCGAGCATCGGCTTGAGCATGTTCGCCGCGTCCACCGCGCCCTCGGCAGCGCCGGCACCGACGATCGTGTGGAGCTCGTCGATGAACAGGATGATCTGACCTTCGCCGGCGGCGATCTCCTTGAGCACGGCTTTGAGGCGCTCCTCGAACTCACCGCGATACTTGGCGCCCGCGAGCAGCGAGCCGATGTCGAGCGCGAAGACGCGCTTCTCCTTCAGCCCCTCGGGAACGTCTCCGCGCACGATGCGCTGCGCGAGCCCCTCGACGATCGCGGTCTTGCCGACGCCGGGCTCGCCGATGAGCACCGGGTTGTTCTTCGTGCGGCGTGACAGCACCTGGATGACCCGGCGGATCTCCTCGTCGCGGCCGATGACGGGGTCGATCTTGTTCTTGCGCGCGAGGTCGGTGAGGTCGCGCCCGTACTTCTCGAGGGCCTGGTATTTGTTCTCGGGGTGCTGGTCCGTGACGCGCTGGTTGCCGCGGATCTGGCGCAACGCGTTGAGCACGCGCTCGCGCGTCGCGCCGATGCGCCCAAGCGCCTGGCCGGTGTAGCCCTGGTCCTGCGTCATCGCGAGGAGGAGGTGCTCCGTGGACACGTACTCGTCGCCGAGCGCGTCAGCTTCCTTCTGCGCTTGCTGCAGCACGCGGCCGAGGCGTGGCGTCGCCGACAGCTGGACGTTGCCGGACACTTTCGGTTGGCGCGTGAGCTCCTGCTGGACCGCGGCGAGCAGCTGGTGCGGCGATCCGCCCAGCGCCTCGATGACGCTCGGCACGATGCCGCCCTGCTGCGCGAGCAGCGTCGCGAGGAGGTCCTCGACGTCGAGCTGCGATCGCCCAGCCTCCTTCGCACCCTGTTGCGCACCCATCAGCGCTTCTTGGGTCTTCTCGGTCATCTTCTTCGGATCGATCATGACTAACTCTCCCTCGCTAGAGCAGGTGCCCGCGGACGTCTTCGTCCTTGCGGCGTTCGGCGATCTCGCGCATGCACTCGCGTTCCTTGTCACTGAGCTTCGTCGGCAGGACGACCTTCGCGGTGACGAAGAGATCCCCGTAGCCACCGCCGACCCGCGGCAGGCCCTGGCCCGCGAGCCGGATGGTGCGGCCGTTCTGGGTCTCCGGTGGGATCCGCAAGCTCACGCGGCCCTTCAATGTCGGGACCGTCACCTCGGCGCCGAGCATCGCCTCGTGCAAGGCGACCGGTAGCTCCATGCGCAGGTCATCGCCGTCGCGAGTGAAGCGCGGGTCCGGCTTCACCTTCACCTTGAGATACAGATCCCCGGCGGACTCGCCGTTGCTGCCGGCGTGGGCCTGGCCCGCGAGCCGGATGCGCTGGCCGTCGCGGACTCCGGCCGGGATCTTCACCGTCAGCCGACGGGCCTTCCCGCCCGTCCCCTCGAGCTCGAGGATGCGTTCGGCGCCCTTGTAGGCCTCGGGGAGCGTGACCTCTATCGGATACTCCATCTCCATGTCGGCCGCGCGCGCGGCGCGAGACGTGCGGCGCCGTCCGGCGCTCGCGGTCTCCTTGCCGAAGCCGCCCATCGCGCCAGAGCCGAACACCGAGCGGAAGAAGTCCGAGAAGTCGCTCTCGCCACCCTCGAATGGGCTCGCGCCCGGCGCCCCGGTGTAGACCCACTGGAAGCCGCCGCCGTTGCCGCCACGCTGCGTCGACTGGCCGCCGCCGTGCGCGAAGCGCTCCCAGTCGGGACCGAGCTGGTCATAGCGCTTCCGCTTGTCGAGATCGCTCAAGACCTCGTTGGCCTCGTTGACCTCTTTGAACTTCTTCGACGCGTCCGCCGACTTGTTGACGTCCGGGTGGTACTGGCGTGCGAGCTTCCGGTACGCCTTCTTGATGTCGGCGGCGGTCGCGTCTTTCTTGACCCCGAGGGTCTTGTAATAGTCCTTGAATTCGACGGGCATGATCGCCCCCTATTAGTTCGGCGGCGGGACCATCGTCGGCCGCGCGGCTTCGATCTGGGCCGGCGTGATGCTCGGCCCGGGAAGCAGCGCGATCTTGAAGACCTCTTCGATGTGCGAGACGGGCTTGATGTCGACCGTCTCGATCACTTCCTTCGGTACGTCAACGAGATCCTTCTTGTTCTTCTCGGGAAGGATGAATGTCTTGATCCCGGCGCGGTGCGCCGCGAGCAGCTTTTCCTTCACTCCGCCGATCGGGAGGACGCGGCCGCGCAGGGTCATCTCACCCGTCATCGCGACGTCGCGCCGGACGCGCCGGCCGGTGAGGGCGGACACGATGGCGGTCGCCATCGTCACGCCCGCGGACGGACCGTCCTTCGGGATCGCCCCCGCCGGAACGTGGATGTGCATCGCGTGATCCTTGAAGAAGCCTTTCGGCACGCCAAGCTCCGCCTGGTGCGCGCGCACGTAGCTGAGCGCTGCGCGCGCGGACTCTTCCATGACCTTCTGGATCTGCCCGGTGAGCACGAGCTCCTCGGTCTTCGATCCCTGATCCATGATCGTGGCCTCGACCGTCAGCACGTCGCCGCCGGCCTCGCTCACCGACACACCGGTGACCGCGCCGACCTGATCCTCTTCCTCGGCCAGGCCGAAGTCGAAGCGCTCGGGGCCGAGGTACGTGGCCAGATCGGCCGCGTCCACGGTGACGCTCTCGGTCTTGTGCTCGGCGATCTGGCGCGCGACCTTACGGCAGATGGTGCCGATCTCGCGCTCCAGGTTCCGGACGCCGGCCTCACGCGTGTACAGGCGGGCCATGTCCTTGAGGGCCGCATCCGTGAGGATGAGTCGCCCGTTCTCGAGACCGTGCTGCTTGAGCTGGCGCGGCAGGAGGTAACCGATCGCGATGTGCATCTTCTCGTCCTCCGTGTAGCCGGGCAGTCGGATGATCTCCATCCGGTCGCGGAGCGGCGGGATGATCGTGTCCTCGACGTTCGCGGTCGTGATGAAGATCACCCGCGAGAGGTCGTAGGGGACCTCGAGGTAGTGGTCAGAGAACGTGCTGTTCTGCTCGGGATCGAGGACCTCGAGGAGCGCAGAGCTCGGGTCGCCGCGGAAGTCCGCGCCGACCTTGTCGATCTCGTCGAGCATGAACACCGGGTTGGTCTCGGCCGCGGTCTTCATGTTCTGGAGCACGCGGCCAGGAAGGGCGCCCACGTACGTGCGCCGGTGGCCACGGATCTCCGCCTCATCACGGATGCCGCCGAGGGACATGCGGACGAACTTGCGGCCCATCGCGCGAGCGATGGACTTGCCAAGGCTCGTCTTGCCGACGCCGGGCGGGCCAACGAAGCACAGGATCGGGGCGCGCAGCTCGTGCGAGAGCTTACGGACCGCCATGTACTCGATGATCCGGTCCTTGACCTTCGGGAGGCCGTAGTGGTCCTCATCGAGGATCCGTGCGGCCTCCGCGATGTCCCAGTCGTCTTCGGGCGCCTGCTTCCAGGGCACCGAGATCAGCCAGTCGACGTACGTGCGGATGACGCCCTGCTCTGGCGAGGCCTGCGGGATCTTCTCGAGCCGGCCGACCTCCTTGAGCGCCTTCTCCTTGACCTCGTCCGGCATGCCGGCAGCCTCGATCTTCTCGCGAAGCTCATTGACCTCCGAGGTGCCGTCGTCGTCGCCGAGCTCCTTCTGGATCGCCTTCATCTGCTCGCGGAGGATGTACTCGCGCTGCGTCTTGTCGAGCGTCTGCTGGACGTCGCTCTGGATCTTCGCCTTCATCTGCAGGATCTCGTTCTGCTTGGCGAGGAAGACTGACAGGAACCGGAGACGCTCGACGACGCTCTCCATCTCCAGCAGCTGCTGCCGCTGCTCGATGGTGAGGTCCTGGCTCTGCGCGACCAGGTCGGCGAAGTGCGACGGGTCATCCGTGCTCTTCGCGGTCATCGCGACCTCGGGCACGATCGAGCCGCCGTTCTCCACGTAGTCGCCGAACAGACCCTTCACGCTGCGGAGGAGCGCCTCGCGCTCGACCGGGTCGCCCGGGATCTCGACGATGGGCTGGAAGGTCACGCGGAAGTAGCGGGTGTCGGGAGAGAAGCCCGTGATCTTGACCCGCTGGAGGCCGGTCACGATGACCTGGGCGCTTCCGTCGGGGATCTTCAGGAGGCGAACGATCTCCGCGACGGTGGCGACGCCATAGATCTGGTCGGACGTGACGTCATCGACCTCGGCGTCCTTCTGCGCGGCGAAGATGACGTAGTGCTTCTCGTCCATCATCGCGGCGTTGATCGCGGCCACGCTCTTCTCGCGCCCGACCCCGAGGGGCTGGACGATCTTGGGGAAGACCACCATCTCCCGCAGGGGGACGAGTGGGAGCTCCGAGGGGTAGGTGCGAGTCTCTTCAGTCATTGGGCGTCGCCTCATTTCTGTTGTCGGGGGCTCGTCCGGGGCCGGCATGGCCGGGCCCGGCGGACGCGCGGTCTCGTTCCGCCGTCGTTTCGTCGATCGCGCTCGCGAGCTCCCGAAGCAGGTCCGCGGCGTCGCGGAACTGGAGGAGCATCTTCACGCCGGCGAGGTTCACCCCGCGCTGCTGCGTGAGGTATCGGATGACGCGCACCCGCTGGAGGTCTTCGTCGGAGTAGAGCCGGATGTTGGAATCGGTCCGGACCGGGTCGACGAGGCCTTCCTCTTCGTAGATCCGCAGCGTGCGGGGATGGCAGCCGGCGATGCTCGCGGCGATCGAGATCACGTAGACGGGACGGCTTCCACGCGCCATGGCATTGGTATATGACCTACCAACGCCATTGTCAAGGTTCTTCCCTGTCGGCGGCTAGCCGAAGAGCGCTTTCTTGACCTCCTGCTCGGCGGCGGTGGGCGCGAACACGATGATCCGGTCCCCCACCTCGAGCGTCGTGTCGCCGTGGGCGTGGAGGATCTCGCCCTTGCGGACGATCCCGCCGATGAGCGCCCCTTTCGGGAGGCCCAGGCTCTTGACCTCCTGGCCCGCCGGCGGCGTGCCGGGCGCGATCTCGGCCTCGATGAGCTCGAGGTGCGACCCCGTGAGCGGCATGAGCGGCATGAACCCGCCGGTCGGGAGCTCCTGCTCGATGACCCCCATCAGCACCCGGGTGGAGGAGAGGGTCTCGTCGATGCCCATCGCCTTGAAGACGATCTCGTTCTTCGGGTTGTTCACCCGCGCGATCACGCGGTTCGCGCCGCATTTGAGCTTCGCGAGCTGGCTGATGATGAGGTTGTCCTCGTCGTCCCCGGTCACCGCGAGCACGGCGTCCGCGCGCTGGCAGCCGGCTTGGACCTGGTACCGCCCCTCGTCCGCCGGCGCGTTGATGACGACGGAGCCGAGCTGCTCTTCGATCCAGAGCGCCCGGCGGCGATCGCGCTCGATGATCATCACCTCGTGGCCGGACTCGAGCAGGGCCTTCGAGAGGTGGTAGCCGACCTCACCGCCGCCGGCGACGACGAAATACATCAGCGCGCCAGTGTCGGAAGGTCGGCGGATTGCTCCTGATCGTGCTGCATCGCGGCCTTCATGAGGTTGGGACCGATGGTCGCATCGCCCTTGAGCACCGCATGCAGCAGCGTGCCGAGGATCGTGGTGCGCGAGAACGTGTACAGGCCCTCGCCGCGATAGGTGGCGGCGCGGATCGGATCGTTCACCTTCGCGAAGACCTGCTTGATGCCGAAGATCTTCTTGGCGATCTGGGCGGCCATGAGGTTGCGGTTGTCCCCCTGGGTCAGGGCAAGGAACGCGGAGGCCGACTCGACGCCGGCCTGGCGGAGGATGTCCATGTCGGTGCCATCCCCGAGCACGGGCGTCCCCTTGAAGTTGGTGGGTAGGCGTTTGAACGCGGAGCGCTCCACGTCGACGATCGAAACGGTGTCGCCGCCCTGATCGAGGAGCTCCGCGAGGAAGGCGCCGGTGCGCCCGCAGCCGATGATCACTACGTTCACCTAGGTTCTTCTTGACGATACGCGAGCACCGCGCACGGTGCTCGCAGGTACACCTCTTCGACGGTGCCCCCCACGTACACGCGCCCGAGCCGCTTGCGGTACGGCATGCCGAGAAGGATGAGCTCGCTCTTCTGCTCGACGGCCGTGTCGATGATGGCCGCGGCCGCCTCGCGGGCCTGCAGGACCTCGGTGGTGATGTGCGAGCCCAGCTTTTCGGCCACCTTCTCCGCGTGGGCCAGGATCTCTTCGCCGCGCTCGAGCTCGGCATCAAGGACCGCATCGAGCGGCATGTTCCACTTGACCTCGATCACGTGCACCACCGTGATCTTCGCCTTGGTGGAGCGCGCAAGGGCGATCGCGTATTCGATGATGTCCGGGTCGATGACCGTACCGGCCAGGGGGACCAGGATGTTCGTGAGCTTCACAGGACCGGGAGTTTAGTTAGAGCGGCGCATCCTCGTCATCCGGATGGAAGGGCACGTCGATCACGCTCGTGTTCCTTCGATTGAAGAGCGCGAGCTTGAGCCGCAACGCGGTCTGGTTGTGGAGTGCGTTCTCCCACCAGTGGCTCGGGACGAATTCGGCAAGCGCAATGATGGTCGGCCGCTCACGGTCGCCGCTGTCGATCGCGTCCAGGTAGCTCAGTAGCGGGGCTACGAGAGCGCGATACGGCGACACGATGACCTCGAGCGCCACGTCAGGCCCGACGACGCGCGTCCATCGATCCCGGAACCCCGCCGCGCCCTCCTCGTCGTAGGAGATGTGGATCGCGACGACGTCGGAGCAGATGCCGCGCGCAAGGCTCAGCGTGTTGAGCGAGCTCCGGTCAAGCCGGGCGATGGGCACGATGACCCGGGGTTGCCGCTTCGCGAGGTGGACGCTCGCCGCGCGGGGAATGAGGAGCTCGTCCTCGATGCGCTGGTAGTGGCGGCGGATCCGCCACATGACGTAGATGATGATCGGGACGACCGCGAGTACGAGCCACGCGCCGAGCAGGAATTTCGTGAACGCCACGACCAGGGTCACGATCCCGGTCACGACCGCGCCGATGGCGTTGATCCCCGCCGAAAACTGCCACCCCGCCCCGCGCTCGCGGAGCCAATGCCGGACGAGGCCGGCCTGCGAGAGGGTGAACGCGATGAACACACCGATCGTGTAGAGCGGGATGAGTCCGTTGACGCTGCCCTGATAGATCACGAGCAAGATCGCCGACACGAACGCGAGGACGAGTATCCCGAACGAGTACGCGAGCCGGTCCCCACGCTGAGCGAACTGCCGGGGCATGAACCGGTCGGTCGCGAGGATCGAGGCCAGGCGCGGGAAGCCGGAGAAGCTGGTATTCGCGGCGAGCACCAGGATGATGGCGGTGGCGCCTTGCACGACGTAGAAGAAGACCCCCTCCCCGACGATCGATTGCGTCAGAAGACCCAGGACGCTCTTCGTTTCGGTGGCGTCGACCTGAACGCCGAAGCGCGTCGCGAGGAATGAGATCCCGAAGAACAACGTCGCGAACAACGCGCCCATCGCAATGAGCACGACGGAGGCGTTGCGCGCGGAAGGCTCCCGGAATGCGGGGACTCCGTTCGCGACAGCCTCGGTACCGGAGAGGCCAACGGACCCGGACGAGAAGGCGCGAAGGATCAGGAAGGCGCCGAGCGCTTCGTTGGCCTCCACCAACCGCGGAGGCGGGACGGCGGCGGGCACGTCCCCTGTGACCAGACGGTAGAAGCCGATCGCCAGCACGACCGCAACGCTGGCGACGTAGAAGTACGTCGGGCCCGCGAACACGACGCCGGCCTCGCGGATACCTCGCAGGTTACCGATGGTGATCAGCACGATGAACGCGACGCCGACCCAGACCTTGATCGGATCCACGTTCGGGAAGGCGGTGGTGATGGCGAGAACGCCGCCGGCCACCGAAACCGACACGGTCAGCACGTAGTCGACCAAGAGAGCCGCGGCCGCGAGCAGACCGGGGAGAGGGCCAAGATTCCGGCTCGCGACGATGTAGCTCCCACCTCCCTGCGGGTATGCCCGGATCACCTGCAGATACGAGGTCACGACGATCGCCAGGATCACGACGATCGCGATGGTCAGCGGCATCGTGAACGCGAGACCGGCGGCCCCTGCCAGCGCCAGAGCCCGCATGGTCTCTTCGGTGGCGTAGGCGGATGAGGAGATGTTGTCGGAGGCGAAGATCGCGAGACCGGTCACCTTGGTCAGACGTTCCTCGGACTCGCGCTCGGTCGGGATGCGTTTTCCGAACAGGATCTGGCGCACCGCGCTTACGCCGCGGCCCGCCAGGCTCGCCGATTCGAGCGACTCCTCGGTCGCGACGATCACCCCCCGGCCCCGCCGGAAGCCGCGTCGCCGGACGATCTTCACACGGGCGTCGCCGATGCGCCGTCCTTCTGACCGCTCGAAGCGCTCGGGAACGCGCGACGGACGTCGCGGATCGTCCGGCGGGACGTCGTCGCTCACGCGAAGTCCTCGACGTCATCCAGGTGGTGCGGGACGTCGATCACGGCCGTGTTCCGGCGTGAGAAGAGGTCGAGCTTCAGCCGGAGCGCGGTCTGGTTGTGCAGAAGCGTCTCCCACCAGTGGTGCGGCACGAACTCGGCAAGCACCACGACCACCGGCCGGGCTGGATCCCCGTCATCGATCGCGTCGAGGTATTTCAGCAAGGGGCGGGTGATCGCGCGATACGGGGACACGATCACCTCCAGGGGGACGCCGGTGCCCAGGCGCGCCCACCGCTCCTTGAACGCCGCCGCGCCCGGACCGTCGAACGAGATGTGGACCGCCGATACATCGCCGACCAGGCCGGTGGCCAGGCTCAACGCCTCGAGTGCGCTTCGGTCGATGCGGCTGACGGGCACGATGATCTGGGCGCGCCGCCGCCCGAGCGGTACCCGGGTGTCGCGTGCGATCGTGAGCTCGTCGCCGACGCGCGTGTAATGGGCATGGACCTGCCACATCAAGAACACGATGACGGGCAGGATGAGCAGGACCATCCACGCTCCGAGCGAGAACTTCGTGACCGCGACGACGACCGTGACGACGCCCGTGACGGCCGCGCCCAGCCCATTCACGACGGCGCGCGTGCGCCAGTTGCGGCCGCGCTCGCGCTGCCACTTCCGGACGAGGCCGGCCTGCGACAACGTGAACGCGATGAACACGCCGATCGTGTACAGCGGGATGAGGCCGCTGACGCTCGCCTTGAACGCGACGAGCAGCAGCGTGGCGATGATCGCGAGCGCGATGATCCCGAACGAGAACGCGAGCCGGTCGCCCCGCTGCGCGAATTGGCGGGGCAGGAACCGGTGGCTGGCGAGGATCGACGCGAGCCGCGGGAATCCGGAGAAGCTCGTGTTCGCGGCGAGGATCAGGATCACCGCTGTCGCGGCTTGCAGCACATAGAAGTACGCACCGTCGCCGACGACCGTCTGCGCGAGGAGTCCCAAGACGCTCTTCGTCTCGGTCTGGTCGACCTGGATCCCGAGGTGCGTGGCGAGGAACGAGATGCCGAAGAACAGGACCGCGAACAGCGCAGCCATCGACAGCAGCACGATCGTGCCGTTGCGGGCAACAGGCTTCTTGAACGCGGTGATGCCATCCGCGACGGCCTCCGTGCCGGTGAGGCCGACCGAGCCTGACGCGAACGCCCGAAGGATGAGGAACGCCCCCAGGGCCTCGCCGCCGTCGAGCACCTTGGGCGGTGCGACCGGCGGGGGCACGTCGCCCGTGAGCAGACGGTAGAAGCCGATCGCGAGGATCCCGAGCACCGCGGCCGCGTACAGATAGGTCGGGCCGGCGAAGACCACGCCGGCTTCCCGGATGCCCCGCAGATTCGCGACGGTGATGAGGGCGATGAAGCCGACGCCGAGCTGCACCCGGATGGGATCGAGCTCAGGAAAGGCGGTCGTGATCGCGAGCAGGCCGCCGGCGACCGAAACCGAGACGGTGAGGAAGTAGTCGATGAGCAGGGCGGCGGCGGCGATGAGGCCGGGGATCGTGCCGAGGTTCTCCTTCGCCACGATGTAGCCACCGCCGCCGTCCGGGTAGGCGCGGACGACCTGCAGGTACGACGTGACGACGATCGCCAGGATGAGGAGGATGGCGACGGTGATGGGCATGGTGAGCGAGAGCGCGGCCGCGCCGGCAAGGGCCAACGTGCGCATGGCCTCTTCCGTCGCGTACGCGGATGAGGAGATGTTGTCGGACGCGAAGATCGCGAGCCCCGTGATCTTCGATACGCGCTCTTCGGCCTCGTCCTCCGTACGCAGGCGCCGGCCGAAGAGGAAGCCACGAACACGGTCCGAGATCCGGCCCAACGGGGTATGCGGCTCGAGCGCGTCCTCGGTCGCGACGACGAAGCCCTTCCGCCGCCGGAACTCGCTGCTGCGAACGATCTTTACGCGAGCGTCGCCAGGAAGCCGGCCCTTCGCGCGCTCGACACGCTCGAGGCGATGATCGGGCCGATGCGGTTCCGGGGGGTTACCGTCCGACTGATCGGTCAATCCGGCGAATCTTAGGGCGTGACGCCGCTCACAGGCCGAAGGTCAATCGGTCCGCGAGCATCTCAGGCAGCTTGCGCTCGCGCATGCGGCGCTGCGTCTCCTTGACGTCGTATTCGACGCGCCGGAAGTCGACGGTGGCCGCGGCGAGGTCGAGTAACGCGAATGCCGCGCGAGGATCGCCGTCGCGCGGCTGGCCGACGCTGCCTGGATTGATCATGACCTTCCCATCTCCGATGCGGAAGGTCGCCGGCACGTGCGTGTGGCCGACGCAGAACCGGGTACCCGCGAGGCCGCTCATCGACGCGGCCGCGGTGCGCGCGTCGAAGACGTACTCCCAGAGCGGATCGCGCGGGCTGCCGTGACAGATGCCGTAGCCGTCGATCTCGAGCGTGACCGGGAGCTCGGCGAGCGCATCGCGCTCATCGGCACTCAGCCACGATCGATGGCGCTCGGCCGCGTCGCGGGCGGCGGCGTTGAACAGCTCGAGCCCTTCGCCCGTCGCGACGGCGCGATCGTGATTCCCGGCCACGATGGCCGCCCCGCGTTCGCGCAGGCGCGCGAGCGTCTCGGAGGGATCCGGCCCATAGCCCACCGTGTCGCCCATCACCCAGATGGCCTCGACGGCGGGCAGCTCGCCGAGCACGGCATCGAGCGCCACGAGATTCGCGTGGATGTCGGAGAACAATGCGACGGTCACGCGGCGGCCGCCTTCGCGTCGGCGAGCGCGAAGGCCCCCGTGGCGAGCGCGCGGCCAACGACCGCGGAGGCAGCGCCGAACCGCGCGAGGCTCGCGATGTCGCGC
>JALYKF010000011.1 GCA_030774905.1 Chloroflexota bacterium | reverse complement strand
CCGAGGCGGCCGGCGGTCATCGCGCCTCCATCCTGGAGGAAACCCAGGCATTCGAGGTCGCTGGGGGACAGCCCGACCTTGTCCGCGATGATCTGGCTCAGCAGCACGGATTGCCCGCTGGTCTGCTGGAACCCGCTGCGGATCGCCTGCACGAGCTCGCGGCGCGACCGTTTCGTCATCGGCCGGTCCGTATCGCGGGATATAGACATTGTCTGCACCATGCAGATACTGAGCGAAGCATATGATCCAGTCTAGGGCAGGAAGCGAAGGAGACTGACATGGCGGCAGAGACCCCCACGCCCACGCGTCGCGGCAACCCCTGGCTGGTGCTCATGGTGTTCAGCCTGGGGCTGTTCATGACGCTGCTCGACCTGACGATCGTGAATATCGCGATCCCGAGCATCGTGGACGACCTCAAGGCGCCGCTCGACGGCATCCTGTGGATGCTCAACGCCTACAGCCTCGTCTACGCGGTGCTGCTGATCACCTCGGCACGCCTTGGCGACATGTTCGGTCCGCGTGCGCTGTTCGTCGCCGGCGTCGGCACGTTCACCGTCGCGTCGTTCCTGAGCGGCCTTGCGCAGGATCCGACCCAGCTCATCCTCGCCCGTGCGGCCCAGGGTCTCGGTGCGGCGCTCATCGCCCCGCAGGGCCTGCCCATGATCACGAGCCTCTTCCCGCCTGAGAAGCGCGGCGGCGTCTTCGCCATCTTCGGGATCCTCGCGGGTCTCGCGGTGGTCCTCGGCCCGACGCTCGGCGGCCTCATCGTCAATAGCCTCGGCTGGCGCTGGATCTTCTACGTGAACATCCCGGTCGGCGTCGCGCTGGTCGTCGCGGCGTTCACCTTCGTCCCCGACCTCCGCCTCGGCAAGAGCCACCGGCTCGACATCCCCGGCGTCGTGCTCGCGAGCGCAGGTCTGCTGCTCGTCGTGTTCGGCCTCATCGAGGGCCAGCGGTTCGAGTGGGGCACCGTGACGGCATTCATCACGATCCCCGAGATCATCGCCGCCGGCGTCCTCCTGCTCGTCGCGTTCATCCTCTACGAGCGGCGGGTCCAGGACTCCGAGCCGCTCTTGCCGTTCGCCGTCTTCCGCAACCGCAACTTCACCCTCATGGTCTTCGTGCTGATGGCCATGGGCTTCGCGATGCTCGGCGTCTTCCTTCCGATCACCATCTACTTCCAGTCGGTCCTCGGGTACGACGCGCTCACCGCCGGCCTGACCATTGCGCCGATGCCGCTCGCGATGATGTTCGCGTCGGGCTTCGTCGCGAGCCAGGTCCAGAAGATCGGACCGAAGCCCTTCCTCTTCGTCGGCCTCACGCTGTTCACCATCGCCCTCGCGTACATCGCGTGGACCGTCAGCGCGGACGGCGGACGCTGGGCGCTGCTCCCCGGCTTCATCCTCATGGGCATTGGCATGTCGGGCGTGTGGACGCCGGTCTATGACCTCGCGACCCGTGACCTCAAGCCCGAGCTCGCCGGTACCGCGTCCGGCGTGCTCAACACGATGCAGGAGCTCGGCACGGTCATCGCGAGCGCCGCCATCGGTGCCGTCCTGCAGAACCAGCTTGCGACGTCGCTCAACGCAGAGGCCGCCACGTACGCGAAACAGCTGCCCGCGCCGTTCCAGCAGCCCTTCGTCGATGGGTTCGCGAGCGCCGCGAAGCAGGGCCTCGAGGTGGGCGCCAGCCAGAACGGCGCGGCGTTGCAGCTGCCACCGGGTCTGCCGCAGTCGGTGATCGATCAGCTCACGCAGCTCGGGCACGCCGTCTTCACGCACGCGTTCGTCGACGCGATGCGGCCGAGCATGGCGTTGCCGATCGTCATCGTCATCATCGCGGCGGTCATCTCGCTCGCCGCGAAGGCACCGCGCCGCGTGACCCGACCCGAGCCCGCTCCGCAGACCGCCGCCGCCTGATCACGCGCGCAGGCTGCGCTGGCATGGCTCTCGCTAGAGTGCCTGCGTGGGTTGTTGTCTGGGCGGATGCGTCCGGCTCCTGTTCTTCACGTTTTGGCGCCTCGCGCTGGCGGCGCTGACGGCGGTCGCCCTCGCGCGGGTGGACGACTTCGTCGAAGGGTCGGAGCATCGGGACGCCGTGACCGGCCGCGCCTGGCGGGCGTACCGCTCGCGCAGCGGGAAGAAGAAGACCGTGAACCGCGGGACGCCGCCTGATGCGGGCAGCGCCATCGACACCGAGGGCAAGCCGAACCCCTAACCGGTCCCCTTCGGGAACAGCCGCACGGCGATGGCCGAGAGCGCGATCGAGAGGACCGCCGCCGCGAGCACCGCGCTGAACACTCCATTGGTGATGGCACCTGCCGCGACGCCGAGCCCGACGAAGCTGAACTCACCGACTGACCGAGCCCGACGCCGAGCTGCAGCCGCCTGACGCGCAGCCGGGCGACTGCCGCGAGCGCCGCGACGCTCATCGACTTCAGGATGACGCCCCAATGGCGAGGCCGATTGCGACCTGCACCGGCGCGGCGATGAGCAGGCCGAGCGGCTCGTCACGCCGTAAGGCGCGGACGTCGAGCTCGATGCCGACATCGAACAGCAGGAGGATCACGCCAACGTCGGCGAGCAGCTCGAGCTGGTTGCGGTCGACGACGTGGCCCGGCGTGAATGGGCCGGCGGCGAGGCCGACCAACAGGTACGCCACGATCGCCGGCAGCCCGAATCGCCGCGCGACCGCGCCGAGCAGCGCGGCGGCCAGCAGCAGCACGCCGAGCTCGAGCAGCGGCGTGGCATCCGTCACGCGGCGAGGCTACGCTCCCGCCGTGCCCGGACGCATCGACGTATTCCGGATCCCCACGCGCATCCAGTTCGGCCGCGGCGTCGCGCTCACGCTCGCGGAGCCGCTCCGGCAGGTCGGCGCGAAGAAGGTCCTGCTCGTCACCGATCCCGGCGTCATCAAGGCCGGTCTGGTCGGTCCGCTCGAAGAGAAGCTCCGCGAGGCGAAGATCCCCTACGAGATCTACGACGAGGTGGTCCCTGACCCCGGCGTCGCCGAGGTGCAGCGGGCCTACGAGCGCGCGAAGGCCATCGGCGCCGACAGCTTCGTCGCGGTCGGCGGCGGCTCGTCCATCGATACGGCGAAGATGGCGGCGGTGCTGCTCGCGAATGGCGGCACGGTGCTCGACTACATCGGGATCGACAAGGTGCCCAAGATGGCCGCGCCGGTCATCGCCATCCCAACGACGGCGGGCACCGGCGCGGAGATCACCATCAACTCCGTCATCGCCGATCCCGACCAGCACAAGAAGCTCGTCATCATCAGCCCGAACGCGACCGCGCTCTTTGCCCTCGAGGACCCCGAGCTCACCACGGGCCTGCCGCCGTTCCTCACCGCCATCACCGGGATGGACACCCTCGTCCACGCGATCGAGTCGTTCACGTCGAAGAATGCCTACCGGATGACCGAGGTGCTCGCGCTCGAAGCGATCCGCGATGCCGCCTGGGCACTGCCCCGCGCGGTGAAGGACGGGAAGGACATCGACGCGCGCGAGGCGATGATGCGGGCCGTAGTGACCGCGAGCCTGGCGTTCAGCAACACCCGCCTCGGCAACGTGCACGCGATGGCCCTCCCGCTCGGCGGGTGGTGCCACGTCGCGCACGGCACCGCTGTCGCGGCGCTGCTCCCGCACGTCATGGATTTCAACCGCAGCGCCGCGCCTGACCGCTACGCGACTGTCGCTGAGACCATGGGCGCGAAGAAGGACGCGAAGGCCGCCGTCGATCACGTCTTCGCGCTCAACGAGACGATCGGCATCCCGGCGCACCTCGGCCCCCTTGGGATGGAGGAAGGCCTCATCCCGAACATGGCGAAGGACGCGATGCTGTCGGGGAACATCCTCGTGAACCCGCGTACGACGGCGCAGCCCGACATCGAGGCGTTGTACAAAGCGGCCCTCTGATCTCCATGCCGATCGCGATCTTCGACATGGACGGCGTGCTCTATCGCGGCGACGCCGTGATGCCGTACGCCCGCGAGGCCGTCGGCCGGCTGCGCGCGGCCGGATGGCAGGTGTTCTTCGCGACGAACAATTCCACGGCATCGCGGGCGGACTACGTCGCGCGCCTGACCCGGCTCGGTCTCGGCGGCGACCTGGAGCATGTGATCACGAGCGCGTACGCGACCGCGCACTACCTGGAGCGGCTCGACCCCAAGCCCGCGGACGTGTTCGTGGTCGGGGCAAATGGGCTGCGCAACGAGATCCGCGCGGTCGGCATCGGTGTCCGCGCGGCCGACGCGCTCCCCGGCGCGCATCCGCCGCCCGATGCGGCGGCGGACGGCGTGCGCCCGAGCGCGATGCGCGAATACCTCTCGCACCTCGAGCTCCCGGCGCTGCCCGATACGGTCGTCGTCGGCCTCGACCTGCACCTCACGTACGCCCGGCTCGCGGAGGCCCAGCGCGCGCTCCTCGGCGGCGCGCGCTTCGTCGCGTCAAACAAGGACCGGGCGTACCCCGTCGAAGGCCGGCTGCTGCCCGGCGCCGGGAGCATCGTCGCGGCGCTCGAGGTCGCGAGCGGTCGGCCGTCGGTCTGCATCGGGAAGCCCGAGCCGTTCCTGTTCCAGGAGGCCATCCGCCGCGCCGGCCCGGCGGCCGGCCCGGTGGTCGTGGTCGGCGACGCGCCGGAGTACGACATCGTCGCGGCCCACCGGGTCGGCGCGATCGGGGTGCTCATCACGACGGGGCTGACGGACGCCGGCGAGGTCGCAGGTGCCTCGGGCGAGGCCAGGCCCGACCACGTCATCGCATCCTTGGACCAGCTGTTCGCGCTGCCGGTGCTGTCCGCTCTGGGCTAGAGGATCGGCCGCGGCGCGGCGGGAGCGGCCGCAGCCGCCCCGCGAGGGTCGGCCGTCGCTACACGTGCAGCCCGGCCGCGCGCATGACCGTCGCGGCGACCCAGCCGAAGATGAAGCACCCGGGGATCGTGAGGATCCAGGCGGAGACGATCCGGCCGGCGATGCCCCAGCGGACCGCGGACAGCCGGCGGGTCGCGCCGACGCCAAGGATGGCCCCTGAGATCGCGTGTGTCGTGGAGATCGGGATGCCGAGCCGCGTCGCAACTTCGATCACCGCCCCGGCGGTCGTCTCGGCCACGAATCCGTTGACGGGCTTAAGGAGCGTGATGCGCATGCCCATGGTCTTGATGATCCGGTAGCCGCCGGTCATCGTGCCGATGCCGATGGCGATGGCGCATGCGAATTTCACCCAGTCGGGGACGTACCCCGCGGGCTGCCCACCGAGCATGCCGCCGGCGAAGAGCGCGAGAGAGATGATGCCCATGGTCTTCTGCCCGTCGTTACCGCCGTGCGTGAAAGCCATCCAAGCGCTGGAAGCGATCTGCGCCTTGCCGAAGAACCGGTTGACCCAGTGCGCTCCGGCATTCCGGAGCAGCCAGTAGAGGCCGAGCATGAGCATGTAGGCGACGATGAGCGACGTGGTCGGGGATACGACGATCGCGGCGCTCGTCTTTTGCACTCCGGGCACGATGATGACGTCCCACCCGTGGACGGATACAGCGGCGCCGATCATCCCGAAGATGAGCGCGTGGCTCGAGGATGTGGGCAGAGCGGCGTAGAACGTAATGAGGTCCCAGATGATCGCCGCGACGAGCGCCGCAAGCACGAGGTCCTGGGTGACCTTGGTGCTGTCGACGATGCCCTTGGCCACCGTGGCCGCGACAGCGGTACCGGCCAGGGCGCCAACGAGGTTCAGGGCGCCGGCCATGAGCGTGGCCTGGAGTGGCGTGAGCACGCGGGTCGCGACCACGGTCGCGATGGCATTCGCCGCGTCGTGGAAGCCGTTGACGAACTCGAAGATGAGTCCCAGGACGACGACCGCGATGACGATCACAGTCCCTGATTCCATTACTTGTGCTTCACCACGATCATCTCGACGATGTTGGCCACGTCCTCGCAGCGATCGATGGCGACCTCGATGAGACCGTGGATGTCCTTCCACTTGATGATCTCGACCGGGTCCGTGGAATTGGCGAAGAGGTCAGCGACGGCCTCGCGGAACACGGAGTCGCCTTCATTCTCGAGCGTGTGGATCTTGATCCAGTGCGGCTCGAGCCCCTCGAGCTTCTCGAGGTTCCGAAGTGACTCGACGACCTCACTTGCGGCCTGCACGAGGGTGTGCACCTGCCGTTTCGCGGCGGAGCGGATGCTACTGACCTTGTAGAGGCTGATCATCTCGGCCACGTCCCAGCAGACGTCGGTCACGTCATCGAGCTTCGATGCAAGTCCGACGATGTCTTCCCGATCGAGCGGCGTGACGAAGGTGCCGTTGAGCTCCTGGATGATCTGGTGCGTGAGCTTGTCCCCGTAATGCTCGATGGCGTGGATGTCCCGCACCTTGTCCTCGATGGACGTGAAGTCGTTGACGAGCGCGTCCAGTGCGTGGGCTGCCTCGAGGGCGTTCTGCGCGTGCTGGCTGAACAGCGTGAAGAAGATGCTCTTCTTCGGCATGAGCGAGAGTCGCATCGGCTCCCTCCTATTTCTGGCCGAGGTCCGGACATGCCGAAGGCAACAAAAATGCCGCGCCAATGGCGCGGCATCGAGTTGCGATCGGGAAAGACCGCCTCGGCGGACTCGAGACCCCGCAGGGTCCATGTTCATTCCTCAAGCTGCCATGAGTGTATTGGGCGCGCACGTCACGCACTCCCCCGAGCGGGTGACTCACGCGACCTCCCGCCGGATCGAGAGGACCGCGGCGACCGCCATCACGGCGGCGAAGGCCGCGAGGATCCCGAGATCGCGCAGGATCACGGGATCGCTCAGGGCGTAGCCCTTCACCATCACCGAACGCAGCGCCTCGTTCGCGTACGTGAGCGGGAGAACCGCCGACACCGGTCGGAGGTAGTCGTTGAGCTGCGCGACGGGTACGAGCAATCCGGAGAGGAAGACCTGCGGCAGCAGGACGAGCGGCACGAACTGGACCGCCTGGAGCTCGTTCCGCGCGAACGCTGAGATCGCGAGCCCGAGGGCGACCGCGCCCACGACGGTCACCGCCTCGACCAGGAAGATGGTCGCGAGGTTGCCCCGGTACTGCACCTTCAGCACGAGGACCGTGAAGACCAGGATGACGAGCGCCTGGAGCAGCGCGAACAGCGCGAATCCGCCGAGGTAGCCGACCACGAGCTCGACGCGCGTGAGCGGGCTCGCGAGCAGCCGCTCGAGCGTGCCGCTCGTGCGCTCGCGCAGGAACGACACCGTGGAGAGCAGGAAGATGAAGAAGAACCCAAAGAACGCGATGAGCACCGGCGCGAGGTAATCGAGCAGGGAGTAGTCGGCGCCGCCGTACAGGTACTGGATCTTCACGAACGCGGTGAGCGGCACATCGAGGATGAGGTGGGTCATGGCGCTCTGCACCTGGCCGACGATCGCGCTCGTGCGCGCGGGGTCCGAGCCCTCCACGGTCACCGTGGCCGCGTTGTCGGCGAACTCGATCATCGCGTCGGCCCGTCCGGCTTTCAGCTCCAGGATCGCGGCGTCGCGGTCGAGGGCCACGAGCTGGATCTCCGTCCCGCGAAGCGCCTCGAAGAGCTGCGGATC
>JALYKF010000010.1 GCA_030774905.1 Chloroflexota bacterium | reverse complement strand
CCCCTGGCCGATCGAGTGCATCGCGGCGATCGCGCGATCGCGCGGGCCTGCATCGCCGAGCGCGTTGGCCGCGGCGATGTACGCCGACGCGGCCAGGGCGTTCCAGCTCGTGTACACGCGCTGGTCGACGAACGGCGCGCCGTGCGCGGCGCGGCCGGCCGCATCGAGGGTGTAGTAGTGCTCGTCCGCGTCCTGCGATCCGGCGAACGCGTGCACGTCCTCGCGCCAGAGCACCGTGTCCATCCAGCGCATGACGTCGCGCACGATCCGGTCGTAGCCCGCCGACGGGAACGTGCGATGGGCCTCGCTGTAGATCCACAGCAGCTCGGCGTTGTCCTCGAGCATCTTCTCGAAGTGCGGGATCCCCCACTGCCGGGTCGTCGAGTAGCGGAAGAACCCCCCTTCCAGCGGGTCGTACATCCCGCCCGAGGCCATCGCTGTCAGGGTCTTGTGCAACCTCGCCGCGATGTCGTCGCTCTGCGTGCGCCGATATTCATCGATGAGGAACCGCAGAAGCTTGGGCTGCGGGAACTTCGGCTCACGGCCGAACCCGCCGTACTCGGGGTCGTACTGGCCGCGGATGAGCGCGGCGATCGAGCCGACGATGCCCCGGTCGAGGTCGCCGGGCGTCTGCGCATGCGCGTGATCCTCGTGCGCCTTCATCTCGCGGAGCCGCGGCTCGAGCTCATCGCGCTTGTCGCGCCAGACATCCGCGACCTCCGCGACGTAGTGACGCATCGCCTCGGGCGGGATGTACGTCGCGCCGTTGAGGATCTCGCCGCCGGGTGTGAGGAACGCCGTCGTCGGCCAGCCGCCCATGTTGTACCGGCGATTCACGTCCGGCCGCTCGTCGTTGTCGACCCGGATCGGGATGTAGCGCTCGTTGATGCCCGCGATGACGGCTGGATCGCTGTACGACGTTTCGTCCATGACGTGGCACCAGTGACACCACACCGCGCTGATCGCAAGGAGCACCGGCTTGTCGGCCCCCCGCGCTTCGCGGAACGCCTCGTCGCCCCACGGCCGCCAGGCGATCTCGTGCGCGCGGTTCGGCCGGGGCGAGAAATGGAAGTCCGTCACTCCGTTTGGTCGAGCTCGATCTTGTTCCCGAAGGGGTCGAACACGTAGCAGCGCGTCCAGCCGGTGATCTCCGACGCGTCCTCGGACCGTACGCCCTGCCGCTCCAGGTCCCGGCGCATCTTCGACGCGTCGTCGACCCGGAGGGCGAAGTGTCGACGCGGGTGCAGGTGCAGGTCCGCCTCCGTCGATAGGTGAAGCTGGCCGCCGCCGGGCGCTTCGAACCAGCAGCCGCCGTTCTCGCGCAGCGACGCAGGCTTCGGGATCTCGCGCAGGCCCAGCTGGCCGACGTAGAACGCCCGGGCCTGGGCTTCGCCGCCGGGCGGGCAGAACACCTGGGCGTGGTGGAGTCCCAAAACGGGCATAAATCGAGTGTATGGAGGGTTGAGGCAGCGTTCTGGACCGCTGGAATCAGGCGTCCGGGGCCCCTAGAATGAGCAGCGGAACACTCGCAGGAGGACCGTCTTGGCGATCGACACCACCCCGCAGGAGACCGGCACCAGCGACGCCATCGTGACCCTCACGGCGAAGGCGTCGGAAAAGCTGAAAGAGATCATCGCGAAGCAGGGTCGCGCGGACCTTGCGCTTCGCGTCTACGTCACGCCGGGCGGATGCTCGGGCTTCTCGTACGGCATGACCTTCGCTGACGGGGCCGAGGACGGCGACGCGATCGTCGACCACGACGGCGTCAAGGTCGTCGTCGATCCGATGAGCGCCATGTACGTCAAGGGCAGCGAGATCGACTTCGTCGACGCCCTCATGGGCGGCGGCTTCGCTCTCCGTAACCCAAACGCCGTCTCGAGCTGCGGCTGCGGTCAGTCATTCAAGACCGCCGGCGACTCGGGGACCGCGAAGGCCTGCGCCCACTAGATCATTCATCGCAGGGGGCGTCGGCCCCCTTCCACCCCAGGTAAGAAGTGAGGAGCGCAGCGCAAGCTGCGCTCTTTTCTCGTCCTGCCCTCAGCGCTGCAGCGTGAGCACGCCGCTCCAGACTGCTCACGCTTTGTGTGCGGCGGCTGTGTAGCCGGCGGTGACTTCGGTCTTGTGGGCCGCGAAAGCGGCGAGGACCTCGTCCTTCTCCCGCCTCGGGACCGTGACGAAATCGAGCGTGCGCCCGAGCTCCGCGGCAACTTCGTCGAACTCGGCCGGCGAGATGCGTAGGTCCCGGTGCGCCTCTTCGAGGCCGACTGCCGTCTTGCCGGGCCGGGTCGCCGTGTACTCGAACGGTCCACCTGCCACGTTGCAGACCCACAGCGTCCGCATGAACTTGAGACCCGGCAAGCGGCCCAGGTTATTCGTGTGCCACTCGCGAAGTGCGGAATTCTTGGAGTTCTTGCCGACGATGGGATTCTGCACGACCGCGTCGCTGAAGTGGTCCACGACAGCAGCGATCGCGAACACGCCGCCCAGGCGGTCATAGAGGCTCTTCTCGGCTGAGGTCGTCTTGGATCCGGCGCCCGTAGTTTCGGACATGGTCAGCGTTTCCTTCCGGCGGGGCTCGCGAAGTGTCAGGCGACACGCCAAGGCGCTTGCGTCGGTTTCAGTTCGAACATGAGCGCAGCACAGGTGCATCGCCCGCTCACGTACTACGAGTCAGTGGCAGCGATAGATCAGAGGTCTCCGGCGTGCCGCGCAGCGTTCGGTCATGCGCGAGTCGTTGTGGAGAGCCGGCGCGCTTGAGGTCGCGCGGGCTTCGAGGTCGAGCTTGATGGCCATGCCGTACCACTGCGCGCTCAGCGCGCGGTCCCAGCCTTTCGTGCGGAGCACCGTTTCCCTAGGGCGCTTCGGAACTCCTCGAGCGTCATGCCGGGTCCGGCCATCCGCGGGCGCTGCGGCGTATCATCCGCCGTACACCGTATGGCTGAGAGTACGTATCGGGTGGTCCCTGCGGTCGACAAAGCAGCCCGGCTCCTTGCGGAGCTCCGGGATGACGAGGGGCTGGGCATCTCCGAGCTCGCGCGGCGGATCGACGCCTCGAAGGGCACGGTGCGCGACATCCTTCTGACGCTCGTGTCCCACGACCTCATCACGCGCGATGGAGACGGCCGGTTCCGCCGCGGCGCGGGGCGTCCCGATCTGAGCGCCCTCGCCCAGCCGCATCTCGAGGCGCTCCTTGGCGCGTTCGGCGAGACCGCGTTCCTCGGCGTGGTGACGGACGGCGGGCTCGAGATCGCCGCGCGCGCGGAGCCGGCGACGGACCTGCACATGAGCGCGCCGCTCGGCCGACGCCTCCCGGCCAACATCGGGGCGCACGGCAAGGTGCTCACTGGACAGGCGGACATCGGGTACGACGACGAGGAGTACCTTGCCGGCGTGCGCGCCGCCGCGGCGCCGGTGATCGATGCACGCGGTCGGCGGATCGCGGCGCTGCTGGTCGTCGGGTCCAAGGAGCGGCTCGACCTACGAACGCTGAAGCGGGTCGGCGAGGCCTGCGCTCGCGAGGCCACGGCGCTCTCGGCGCAGCTCGGCCGGCGGAAGCAGCTGCCGTGACGAAGGAGCTGCTCACCCTTCGCGTGAACGGCGAATCCCACACGGTCGCCGCCGAGCCGCATCACACGCTCCTCGAAGTGCTGCGCGAGGAGCTCAAGCTGACCGGCACGAAGCATGGCTGCGAGCTCGGCGAATGCGGCGCCTGCACCGTGCTCGTCGACGGCGTACCGGTGCTCTCGTGTCTCACGCTGCCCGCGCAGCTTGGCGACCGCGCGATGGTCACCACCGTGGAGGGCCTCGCCACGGGCGCGACCCTGCATCCGTTGCAGACCGCGTTCGCGGAGGAGGGGGCCGCGCAGTGCGGCTACTGCACGCCCGGGATGCTCATGAGCGCGAAAGCGCTGCTCGACGCCAACCCCCGTCCGTCGCGCGACGAGATCGCGCACGCCATCGCCGGAAACCTCTGCCGCTGCACCGGCTACACGGCGATCTACGAAGCGATCGAGAAGGCGGCGAGGGCGTGAATCGCACATACCGGGTCGAGGTCGCAGGACTGAGCCGCGACCTGCCGATCATCACCGTGCCGAGCGGCGTGCGTCTGGCCGTGTTCAACATCCTGGGCGATATCGAGATGACGCAGGCCGCCGGACGCCAGCTTGCCGCGCGGCTGCACTGGTCCAAGCCCGACATCATCGTCACGACCGAGACGAAGAGCGTGCCGCTGGCATACGAGATCGCGTCGCTCCTCGAGCTGCCGTACCTCGTGCTGCGCAAGACCTACGTCTCGTACATGGGTGAGGCGCTCGAGTCGAAGCTCCAATCCATCACCACCGGGCATCCCCGCACGATCTTCCTGGACGCGAAGGATCGCGCGCTCTGCTCGGGCAGGCGGGTCGCGATCGTCGACGACGTGATCTCGACCGGCAGCACGCTGCATGCGATGCGCGACCTCATGGGCCGCGCCGGCGCGCAGGTCGTGGCGGAGGCGGCCGTCTTCACGGAAGGCGATGCGCAGCAATGGAAGGACGTGATCGCGCTCGGGCACCTGCCGCTGATGGAGCAGCCGACGTGAGCGAGCACCTCTCGATCCTCGGCCGGCGCCTGCCCAAGGTGAACTCGTGGGCCCACCTCACCGGACAGGCGAAGTACGCCGACGACATCGACCTTCCACGGATGCTCTACGGACGCCTGCTCCGCTCGACGCAGGCCCACGCCCGCATCACGAAGCTCGACGTCTCGCGCGCGCTCGCCTACCCCGGCGTCGTCGCGGTCGTCACCGGTGCGGACATGCCCGAGAAGATGGGCATCATGCCGTCGACCCAGGACGAGACGGCGCTCGCGGTGGACAAGGTCCGCTATGTGGGCGAGCCGGTCGCGGCCGTGGCGGCCCTCGACGAGGACACCGCGTTCGAGGCGCTGTCGCTCATCCGCGTCGACTACGAGCCACTCGAGCCGATCCTGACGATCGAAGAGGCCCTTACCAGAGACGATCTCAAGATCCACGACGAAAGCAAGCGGGGCAACGTCTTCAAGGAGGTCCACCTCAGCTTCGGCGACCTCGAGGCCGGATTCGCCGCCGCGGACCACACCCGCGACGACTGGTTCTTCTTCGAGGGCAACACCCACGCGCCTATCGAGACCCACAGCTGCGTCGCGAACGGCGAGGCGAACGGCAGCGTGACGCTGTGGACGTGCACCCAGGTCCCCCACTATCTCCATCGCGAGCTCGAGAAGGTGCTGGGTATCCCCCGGTCGCGTATCCGCGTGATCGCAACGCCGAACGGTGGGGCCTTCGGCGGCAAGAGCGATCCATTCGCGCACGAGTTCGCGGCGTGCCTCCTGGCGCTCCGGACGAAGCGCCCGGTGAAATTCACTCTCGACCGCGAAGAGGTGTTCTACGCGCACCGTGGCCGCCATCCGGTGAAGATGCACCTGCGGACCGGCGTGCGGAAGGACGGCGAGATCACCGCGCTGCATTTCCAGAGCTGGCTCGACGGCGGCGCGTACGCGTCGTACGGGATCGCGACGACGTACTACACCGGCGCGCTGCTGACGGTGACGTACCGCGTGCCGGCATACAAGTTCGACGGGGTCCGCGTGTACACGAACAAGCCGCCCTGCGGTCCGAAGCGGGGACATGGCACGACTCAGCCGAGATACGCGTTCGAGGCCCAGCTCGACAAGATCGCGGTGGACCTCGGGCTCGACCCGCTCGAGTACCGGCTGCGGATCCTGCAGCCCGCGCAGTCCCGCACGGTCAACGACCTGCGCATCACCACCATGGGGCTCGGCGAATGCCTCGAGCAGGCCGGCCGGCGGACGGACTTCAGCGCCAAGCACGGCAAGCTGCCGCCGGGCAAAGGCATCGGGATCGCCGGGAGCGCGTACATCTCCGGCGCGGGCCTGCCGATCTACTGGAACGAGATGCCGCACTCCGGCGCCACGGTGAAGATCGACCGCGGCGGCGGCGTGACCGTGTACTGCGGCACGGCCGAGATCGGTCAGGGCTCCGACAACATGCTCGCGAGCATCACCGCCGAGACGCTCGGCGTGCTGCCGGAGGACGTGCACGTCGTCTCCGGCGACACGTCGCTCGCGCCGGTGGACCTGGGGTCGTACAGCTCGCGCGTCACGTTCATGGCCGGGAACGCGGCGAAGGACGCAGCGATGAAGCTGCGCGACCAGCTCGCGATCGTGGCCGCGGAACAGCTCGCGATCCCGGTCGAGCGCGTGGCCTGCGCGTTCCGCCGGTTCTACGACCACGACGAGCCCGACACGTTCAAGACGTTCACCGAGATCGCCGTGCTGGCGGAGGCCCGCTTCGGGACGCTCTCGGCGGCCGGTTGGTACAAGCCGCCCAAGGGCATCGGTGGCTCGTTCAAGGGCGCCGGGGTGGGTCCGACGCCGGCGTACTCCTACCAGGCGTGTGTCGCCGAGGTCACGGTCGATCGCGAGACCGGACAGCTCACCGTCGATCGCCTCGTCACGGCGCACGACTGCGGCCGGGCGTTGAATCCGGCGAACGTCGAGGGGCAGATCGAAGGCTCCGCGTACATGGGCTACGGCGAGATCATCGGCGAGGAGCAGGTCTTTCGCGGCGGCCTGCACAAGAAGCCGTCGCTGCTCGACTACAAGATCCCGACCTCGCTCGACACGCCCGTCCTGGAGGCGATCATCGTCGAGACCGTCGACGCCGAAGGACCGTACGGCGGCAAGGAGGCCGGTGAGGGCCCGCTCAATCCGGTGATCCCAGCGATCGCGAATGCGGTGTACGACGCGATCGGCGTGCGGTTCGACGAAACGCCGATCACGCCGGACAAGATCCTCGATGCGCTCGCGAAGAAGAAGGACCGCGTCGGCCCGACCGGGCTCGACGATGGGCGTGACCCCAAAGCGTCGTTGCGGCGGCTTCGCGCATCGCCCCAGGCGCGCGAGAAGAAAAAGGGTGCTTAGGCTCCCGCGGTTCCAGCTCCATCAACCGGCGACGATCGAGGACGCCGCGCTGCTGTTGCGCGAGCACCGAGCCGCCGAGCAGGATGCCGCGAAGACCGGTACGCCGGGCATCACGGTCATGCTCGTCGCGGGCGGCACCGACCTGTACCCCAACATGAAGCGGCGCCAGTTCACCCCCGCGACCCTCATCGCGCTCGGCAACGCTCTGCCGCGCACGATCCACAACGGGTCCGGACTCACGATCGGTGCCGGCGCGACGCTGACGTCGGTGGCGAGCGACGCGCGGGTGCGGAGCTCGTATCGCGCGCTGGCGGAGGGCGCGCTCGCGATCTCGACGCCGCAGCTCCGGAACATGGGCACCATCGGCGGGAACCTTTGCCTCGACACGCGCTGCAACTGGTACGACCAGTCGCTCTTCTGGCGCATGGCCGAGGGCATGTGCATGAAGACCGATCCCGCGGTGGTCTGCCGCGTCGCACCGTCGAGCCCGCGGTGTCTCGCGGTCGCGAGCGCGGACACCGTGCCGGCGCTGCTCGCGCTCGGCGCGAGCGTGCGGGTGGCCAACGCCGCGGGCGAGCGCACGATCGCGCTCGCCGACATGTACCGCGAGGATGGGATCAGCTACCTCACGATCGGGCGCGACGACATCGTGACCCAGGTGCTCCTGCCGCCGGCAGACGGCTGGCGCAGCACGTACCTGAAGCTCCGCGACCGGAGCTCGTTCGACTTCCCGATCGCCGGCATCGCGGCCGCGGTGCGGATGGAGGACGGCGTGGTGCGCGAGGCCCGCGTGGCGATGACGGCCGTCGGATCGCGTCCCCTGCTCGTGGACGCGGCGACGATCGCGCTCGTCGGGTCGAAGCTCGAGGATGACGCCATCGCCGCAGCCGCGGACGCCGCGCACAAGATCGCGCGCCCGATGGACAACACCTCGGGCACCATCGCTCAGCGGAAGAAGTCCGTCCCGGTGCTGGCCGTCCGCGCGCTCACGGCGCTGCGCGAGAGCTAGTGCGCAGCGTCGCGGTCGTGCCCGCGGCCGGCAGCGCCGAACGGTTCGGCGGCGCGAAGCTCCTCGCCCCGGTCGACGGCGAGCCGCTCCTCGATCGGACGATCGCTGCGCTGCTCGACGGTGGCGTGGACCAGATCGTCGTCGTCGTGGCCCCGGACGCGGACGACCTGAAGCGCGACGTCAATGCGTTCAACGACCCCCGGGTCTGGACCGTCGTCAACACGGATCCGTCGCGCGGTATGTTCTCGTCGATCCAAACCGGCATGGCCGAAGCGGAAGGCGATGCGCTGCTGGTGCAGCCCGCGGACATGCCGTTCGTGCAGAGCGACACGGTCGCCCGGCTGCTCGAGACCTTCGCGTCGCGGCCCGCCATCGTGTCGCCGCGTTATGGCGGCAAGCGCGGGCATCCGGTCATCCTGCCGCCGGCGCTCCGCGGCGAGATCCGCGCAGCCGAGCCCGGCCTGACGCTGCACGACATCCTGAAGCGCCACCCGGACGAGCGAACGGACGTCGACGTGGAGGACCGCGGGGTACTGCGTGACGTGGATCGACCCGCCGACCTCGATGCGTAGGCTGACGCCGCGCGCGCGCGTGCTAGCCGGGGCCATCGCCTTCATCGCGGCGCTCGTCGTGGTCTTCGTGTTGACCAACGACTTCGCGCCCAGACGCAGCGTGCAGCCAGACGGATTCCAGCGCACCGCGGACCCACAGCAGATCATTGCCATCGTGACCGTCGGCGTTGGCGATGAGGTCACCGAGCACACCGCGCGTGAGGACGCCTCGACCGTGACCGTGATCGTGCGGGTGCGGGAGCCGGGTGGGAGCCGTATCGGGCTCGGCGTGCCGATCCCCGTCCCCATCGCGCTGCGGCAGCCACTCGGCGAACGGAGGGTGGCGGACGAGGGCGGCCGTGCACTCACGGACCTCGGCCAGTACCGGATACCCGGTGGCTCCGGGCAGTGAGAGACTGAGAGGGATGAGGGAGCTATACGCACGCATGGCCGAGCTCGACCGGGAAGGCCGGCCCTTCGCCGTCGCGACGGTCGTGCGCACAGTCGGGTCCACGCCGCAGGTCGTGGGCGCGAAGATGCTCGTGGACGACCTCGGCCGAACGTACGGGACCCTCGGCGGCGGCTGCGTCGAAGGCGACGCGTTCGCCGAGGCGAAACGGGTCCTCGACGAAGGTGGCTCGTCGCTCCGCGAGTACGAGCTCACCGAGGAGCTTGCCTGGGACACCGGGCTCGTCTGCGGCGGCACGATGTGGATCCACATCGAGCCGGGCGCGGGTGCGCTCACCGTCGGCGGCAAGGATCTCCTCTCCGACGTGCTCGCGGCGTCGTCGACCGGCACGCCGATCGGTCTCGCGACGCTGCTGCGGAAGGACGGACGTGCGATGATCCCCGCGGGCCGGCTGTACGTGGAGCAAAGCGGCGCCTCGGGCGGCACGCTCGGCGACGCCGATCTCGACGCACGCGCTCGCGCGCTCGCCGTGGATGCGCTTCGAGCCGGCACCGCGCGTACGGCGCCGCTCGACGAGGGTAGCGAGCTCCTGGTCGAGCCGATCGTCGCGAAGCCGCACCTCGTCGTCGTCGGCGCGGGCCACGTGGGCCTCGCGCTCGCCAAGCTGGCCGGAGGGCTCGACTACGACGTCACCGTCATCGATGACCGCCCGGAGTTCGCCTCGCGGGAGCGGTTCCCCGAAGGCGTCGAGGTCGTGCGCGCGGACATGGTCGAAGCGCTCGGGACTCTGACCATCGGCTGGAACGCGTTCATCGTCGTCGCGACGCGTGGCCACAAGCTCGACGCGCACTGCCTGCGCGCTGCGATCCAGACGCGCGCCCGGTACGTCGGCCTCCTCGGCAGCAAGCGCAAGACGATCCTCATCGATCGGATGCTCCGCGAGGAGGGAGTCCCGGAGGAGCGCATCCGCTCCGTGCACGCGCCGGTCGGCCTCGATCTGGGCGGCCGGACCCCGGCGGAGATCGCGCTTTCGGTGCTCGCCGAGCTCTCGATGGAGCGTTACGGGGGCAGCGGGCGGCCGCTGCGGCTCGGCGACGAGCTCTACGAGCGGGCGGTCGCGAAGGGGGCGAGCGCCGCGGAGTAAGACGGGGCTCGCACCCTGCCGCGACCCGCTACGAGGGGACGCGCGGATAGGAACGAGAGCGGCCTCGCCCCTGGACGGCGAGCCGACGCTCGCGAACGAGCGCAACGAGATCGGCGAGCGCTGTCGCCTGGGTCACCCCGCACCGCGCGGCGGCCGCGCGGCTGGTCCAGACCGTGCCCGCCTCGGCCTCCCGAACGAGGATCGCGCGGCGAGCGACCGCGTCGAGCAGCCGTGGCCGGCCGCCGTACGACGCCGGCACCTCGCCGATCGCGTGCTCGAATAGCGGCAGGGCGCGCGGCGCGTCGATCCGTGCCGCGGCCGAGAGCCACCGATAGGCCCACTCTTCCGCGAGGTGCCGGGTCTCGGCGAACATCCAGGACACTCGCGGATGCTCGACCTGGAGGGCGGCAACGACGTTGAGGAGCCAGCCCGGCCGCACGCGATCGGCGGATTTCAGCACGTCGCTCAGCCGGCCCTCGACGATAAGTGCGGCGTGACGGACCTGGCCGAGCTCGGCGAGCGCGAGACCGAGCTGCCCGCCGACCGCCGCCGTCGCGAGGTCGGCCGCGGTCTTGCGCTCGACGACCGCGGCGATCTCGTCGTCGTGCACGAGCGCGTAGTCGCCGACCGGAAGCCGCCGCCGCTCGGTCGTGGCATCGCGTCCGGCGAATCGCCACGGATACCGTTCGCCCACGTCTACGGCGATCGAAAGGTGCTCGCCGAACGCGCGTGCGAGCGGGACGCGGATACCTGGCCGCGCGCCGGGCATCGACGCCTCGGAGCGCCAGAACACGAGCGTTCGCTCACCCTTCTTCGTCCATACGAACAGCGAGCGGCGGTTCGTCCGCCGCCGAAGTACCAGATGCACCGCCGCGCCGACACGCCAGCAGGCCTCGACCGGTACCTCCTCGAGGATCTCCGCCTCGTCCGGCCAGCCCGGGAGCTGGTGGCAATACACGTCCGTGCCGCGCGGCCAGGTCTCGCGCGTGGCGAGGAAGATCCGGCCCTCGCCCGAGACCGGAAGCCGGACGATGTACGGCAACCGGGTCGCGGTGCCGGCGATCCGCCCGATCTGGAAGGTCGGCGCGTCGGGATCGATCACTGCGGTAGAGGAGGTCATGCACCCGGAGCAGCTCGGGCCCAAACCGCATTGACGGCCTTCGGATATCTAGATATCGTCAGGCTGTGACGAAGATCTTGGTGTCGATGGACGAGAAATTACTGGCGCGCGTTGACCGAGCTTCGCGCCGGCTAGGGCTCTCCCGGAGTGCGTATCTCGCGAGGCTAGCCGCGCGTGAGCTCCGCGCGGAGCAGGGACCGGGGCGCGACCCAAAGGTCCGGGAGGCGATCACCGGCCTCAAGCGGCTGTTCGCCGAGAATCCGACCCCCGGTGATGTGACCGCGATCATCCGCGAGATGCGCGACTCGCGATGACGGAGATCGTGATCGACGCATCGGTCGCGGCCCGCTGGCTGGAACCATCCGCGACCGCCACAGCCGAGCCGGCGCAGGCCCTGCTCGAGGATTACGAAGCTGGACGGCTCAGCGTCGTCGTCCCGTCGCTGCTGTTCATCGAGCTCCTGAACGTCGCCGGCCGCCAGTGGCGCTGGGTCGAAGCGGCGCTCAGCGAGCTCGCGACGCGGCTCCAAGGCATGCTCACCGACGTCATCGATCCCGAGCTGAGCCGCATCGCCTTATGGACGGCGCGCGGCCTCACGGCGTACGACGCGACGTACGTGGCACTGGCGGAGGAGCGGAGCATCCCGCTGGTCACCAACGATCGGCAGATCCTCGCCCTCGCGAAGGGCATCGCGCAGCCGATCGGCATCCGATAAACGGCAACCGCTGTGCACGCCGTACGGCCTGGCTCACGAACGCCCATGTCCCTGCGTTCTACCTGCTGAGTGGACGACGCGCTGACCTTCGGACAGCTCCTCGAGCGCCATGAGCGGGAACTCTTCGCATACGCCCTCCGGCTCTCCGGTCAGCGCGCCGACGCAGAGGACCTCTACCAGGACACGTTCCTGGCGGCGTTCCGGGCCTGGCCGCCGCCGCGACGCGGGAACGAGCGGGCGTGGCTGTACAAGATCGCGACGAACCGCATGATCGATCGCGAGCGGCGCGCGAAGCGGATCGTCGCGAACGTCGATGACCTGGCACTCGCGGCGCCCGAGCGCGACGACGTCACGCTCGCGGATCTCGCGACCGCGATCGAGACGCTGCCCGCGGGGCAGCGCGCGGCGTTCGTGCTGCGCAAGGTGCAGGGGCTCGGCTATGCGGAGATCGCGACAGCGCTCGAATGCACGGCGGAAGCGGCGCGCGCGCGAGTGAGCGAAGCGTTGAAGAAAGTGAAAGCGGCGGTGGCCTAGAGATGACGATCGACATGGTGATCGGCGAGGCGCGCGAGCGGCTTGTAGCGAAGGCGAAGAAGGAAGGGCTCGCGACGATCGGGTACGACGTGCTCGGCTCACCGCTCGGACCGTTGTGGGTCGCGATCGGGCCGAAGGGCGTGACGACCATCCACTACGGCGACGAGCCATCCGAGGGCGAGCTGCGTCGTCTCGTGCGCGTGTATGGGCCGGGCGTCGTGCCGGATCACAAGCGCTCGAGCGCCCTCGCGCGCGAGCTCGACCAGTACTTCAACGGGAAGCGGCGCGAGTTCGACATCGACGTCGACCTGTCGGGCCTCACGCCGTTCCAGGCGCGCGTCCTGGCCGCGACCGCGAAGATCCCGTTCGGCGCGGTGAGCACGTACC
>JALYKF010000009.1 GCA_030774905.1 Chloroflexota bacterium | reverse complement strand
GATGCCGAGTGACGCCACCACGACGGCGATGGCCGCCGCGATGGACAGGATCCGCGTCATGGGGACCTCCTCTTGTTCTGGGCTACGCGAACGCGAGGAGCTGCGGACGCGGCGGTGCCTGGGGCAGGCACGCGCGCCACTCCGGCGCAGTGATGCCGGCAACGGGCAGCGTGGCGACCGCGCGGCGCGTCGGGCGGGGAAGCTTCGCGATGCCGAGCACGAGGATCGCGAGGGTCAGTGCGCCGAGCTCGGTCTGGCTCGGGCTCTCGAGCGACCAACCCGGGCCGGCCGGCGACCGGCCGAGCATCTTGAGGCGCATGAGGAAGAGCGGATACCGGTACGCCGCCAGCAGGTGATCGTGGAACCGGGGGGTGCCGGGCGGATCGATGTGCGGCGGCACGGCGAGGCCCGAGGCCGCGAGCGCGCTGCTGCCCGCGGCGACCGCGAAGATGAGCGCGCAGAGCCACCGCACTACGGAGAGGGTACGTCCCGGCAGCGGCGGCAGATCCCGACGATGGCCGAGTGGGCGAGATCGGGCTCGAAGCGGTGTTCGGCCCGCAACCGCTTCGCCATCGCGTCGAGCAGGGCCGGACGGATCTCGGTCTCCCGGCCGCAGGTGCGGCACACGAGGTGGCCGTGGGGGTGGGTGTCGGCCCGGTGCCAACGCGTGACGCGGTCGTCCAGATGGGTGTGGGTCACGAGGCCGAGCGACTCGAGCGCCTCCAGGTTGCGATACACGGTCGACGGCCCGATGGTCGGGTATCGGGTCCGCACGCGCCGAGCGATCTCGTCGGCCGTCACGTGGTGGCGGGCGCGCTCGACCGCCTCGAGCACCAGCCGGCGCTGGAGCGTGAGCCGCCGGCCGCTCGCGCGTACCGACTCCGCGAGGGTCATGGAGCGATAGTGACGCGATAGCGAACGTCTCGCAACAGGACGTTATTGCGACCGGTCGCGATAGGCTGCAGCCGTGGACCTCGGGATCCTCGGACTCCTCGCCGGGATGGCTGTGCTGGGATTTCGTCACGGGTTCGACTGGGACCACATCGCGGCCATCACCGACATCACGAGCACGACGACCGCAGCACACGCCGACAACGTACCGGCGATCGCGCCCATGCCGCGGCACGAGCACGACAGCGGTCCCGACGAACACGGGCACACCCACGACGATGCGAGCGCGCTCCACGTGCTCTCCGAGTCGCGGTTCGCGCATGAGCAACGCCACGCCATCGCGCTCGCGAGCCTCTACGCGCTCGGGCACGCGAGCGTGGTGCTCGTCCTCGGGATCCTGGCGCTCGTCGTTGGCGCGGTGCTGCCGGAGTGGGTCGATCCGGTCCTCGAGCGCGTCGTCGGGGTCACGCTCGTGCTGCTCGGCATCTGGGTCCTGATCTCCGTCGTGCAGTACATGCGCGGCAAGGGTGAGTTCCGGATGCGCAGCCGGTGGATGCTGGTGTTCGACGACGTCCGCTACACGTGGGACCGGGTGCAGGCGCGGATCCATGGCCACCAGCACGAGCCCATCGCGCACGCCTCGCAGTACGGCCCGAGGACCGCATTCGGCGTCGGCATGATCCACGGCATCGGAGCGGAGACCGGATCACAGGCGGTCCTTCTCGCGGGCGTCGCGGGTGTGACGGGAACCCAGGGGGTGGTCATCCTTGTTGCGTTCATCGCGGGACTCCTCGTGGCGAACACCCTCGTCGCGGTGACGAGCGCCACGGGCTTCATCGGTGCGCAGCGCCTGCGGACCGTCTATGTGATCGTCGGCGCGGTCGCCGGCGTCTCCAGCCTGGTCATCGGGATGTTCTTCATCGCAGGTCTCGGGACCGCCTTGCCGGACCTGCAGGAGCTTCTGTTCGGCCCGGACCGGTAGATACTCGCGACCGTGCTCGATGCGGCCGGCTTCGTCGCGCTCGGGCTCGGCATCGGAACGGTGGGCACGCTCATCGGCGCGGGTGGGGGGTTCATCCTCCTTCCGGTGCTCGCGATCCTGTTCCCGCACGAGCCGACCGGGACCCTCACCGCGACATCGCTCGCGGTGGTCGCCGCCAACGCCACGAGCGGCGCGGTCGCCTACGGACGCCTTCGGCGTATCGATCTGCGCTCGGGGATCGTGTTCGCCATCGCGACGCTACCGGGAAGCGTTGCCGGCGCGCTCCTCGCGCGGTCGATCCCCCGTGGACCGTTCGACGTCGCGTTCGCGCTCGTGCTCCTGATCCTCGCGTTGATCGTGATCCGCGCCGGGACTCAGCAAGGACCGCCCGCGCCTGAGGGCCGGGCCTGGGGACGCGTGTCCCGCGAGCTGGTCGACACTCACGGCGTCGTGCACCGATACAACGTGGAGCTGCCGCTCGGCATCGCGATCTCGATCGTCATCGGGTTCGCATCGAGCCTGCTCGGGATCGGCGGCGGGTTCATCCACGTGCCTGCGCTGATCGCCGTGCTCGGCTTCCCAGTGCACATCGCGACCGCGACGTCGCAGTTCGTCCTCGCGATCATGGCGACCGTCGGCACGGTCACGCACGTCGCGGCGGGCGATCTCGATGGCCTGTGGCCGCGGGTCATCTACCTCGCCATCGGTGCCGTCGTCGGCGCGCAGGCCGGCGCCCGTCTCTCGACCCGCGTGCGCGGCGCGGTCATCGTGCGGCTGCTCGCGGCGGCGCTCGTCATCGTGGCCCTGCGGCTCGCGGCCCAGGGCCTGCTGGGGATCTAGGCCGATGCGCTGGATCTCGCTCGTGTTCGCCGTCGTCCTCTTGGGCGCGTGCGCCGACTGGAACGCCGGCCAGGCATCGAGCGTCATCGACGCGCACGTCGTGCGGGTCGTCGCGCAGGGCACGCGTGCGGCCGGCCAGCCCGGCCTGCCCGGGCAGCCGTTCCAGACCGTGGAGCTGCAGCTCGACGGGGGCCTCTATCGCGGCGACCACGTGACCGTGGAGTGGGGCGGCCGGGTGGCGCTCAATGCCAATGGGCTGCTGGCCGCCGGCGACCGCGTCCTCGTGTCGCAGCGGCGTGCCGACAGTGGCGAGCGCGCGTACGCCATCGAGGACATCGTCCGACTCCCATCGCTCGTCCCGTTCGTCCTCGTCCTCGTCGTCGCGCTCGTCGCCGTCGCGCGCTGGAAGGGCCTCGCCTCGCTCGCGGGGCTCGCGGGCAGCATCGCGGTGTTCCTCCTGGCGATCGTCCCCGCGGTGCAGCGTGGCGACGATCCCCTCGTCGCGACCCTGGTCGGCTCGATGGCGGTGCTGGTGGTGGCGGTCTTCGTGGTCCATGGCTTCAATCGCAAGAGCGTTGCGGCGCTTGTTGGCACGGCGATGTGCTTGCTCATCGTCGTCGCCCTGGCCGCGCTCACGCTATCGGCCGCGCACATCACCGGCCTCGGCTCGGAGGAGGCGGTGTTCCTCGCGGTCGGCACAGCCGGCCGGATCGACCTGCACCGACTCGTGCTTGCGGGCATCGTCGTCGGCTCGCTCGGCGCGCTCGTCGATATGGGCATCGGCCAAGCCTCGGCGACCTTCGAGCTCGCCGCCGCGCACGACGAGATGCGCGGCGCGCGTCTGTACGCCAGCGCCCTCAACGTCGGCCGCGATCACATCGGATCGCTCGTGAACACCCTCGCCCTCGCGTACTTCGGTGGGGCGATGCCCCTCATCGTCCTGCTGTCGCTCGGCGCCTTACCGCTGTCGCTGACCGCTAACAGCGAAACGATCGTCGGGTCCATCGTCGCGGTCCTCGTCGCGAGCATCGGCCTGGTGCTGTGCGTCCCGATCACGACCGCCATCGCGGTCCTCCTGGTGGACCGCAGGCGCCCCTAGGGCAATGACAATCGAGTACGCGCCGGCGGGGACGACGGCCCCGCTCGAGTCGCGCGTATCCCACGTCAGCGTCGTCGAGCTCCTGCTGCTCGCGCTCATGACGGCAGATCTCACCAGCAGCTCGCGGACCGGCACCTCCGAGACCTGCGACGGCGAGCCGATCCCGCTGGCCAGCACACGCGCGGTCACCGGCCCGGTCACGCTGCCACGGGTCGCGAGGATCGCGACCGCGATCGACGCGCGGACGTCGGCACCGGCACCGACGCGGGGCGAGGATCAGCGCGCTGCGCGGCCGCAGCTTCGGCACAACCCGTAGAAGTCGAGTGCAGCGTGATCGACCTGGAAGGCGTGGCGCCGGCCGACCGAGGACAGCAGTGGTGCGACGGTTGTCTCATCCAGGTCCTGCACGCGCTGGCAGCGTGTGCACACCAGGTGGTGGTGATGCTCGGCGTCGCAGGCGATGTACGCCGAGACATGCCCATCGCGCTCGAACCGGCTCGCCATCCCGTCCTGCACCTGCGCTTCAAGGGCCCGGTACACGGTCGCACGCCCCAGCGTCGGGTGACCGACCTGGATCCGCTCGTACAGCTCCTGCGCGCTGAGCGCGCGCTTCGCCGCGGCCAACGCTTCGGCGACGATCACGCGCTGACGGGTGAGCCGGCGGCCTTGCGACGTCATCCGGCCGGGGATCTCGGTAGCTCGCATGGCCCGAGGATAGGCCCTGTTTGACACCCAGTCTCATCTTCCGTAGGTTGAGACCGATTCTCATGAGCTCCATTCGATGACCGTCTTCGCCGTCGTCGCGGCGACGTTCGTGTCCACGCTCGTGGGCGGGATCGTCGCCTTGCGGAGCACCACGCAGCTCGGACTGATCATCGCGCTCGGCGCGGGCGTCCGCATTGGTGCGGCCTTCTTCGATCTGGCTCCGGAGTCCGCGCGTGAGATCGGCTCGATCGACGACGCGATGGTGTGGGCCGGCATCGGCTTCTTGGCCTTCTACCTACTCGAGCGCATCACCTTGCTGCACGTCGGTCACGAGGCCGGGCATCCGGTCGAGCGGCACGAGCACGTAGGAGCACTCGGCGCGGGCGGCATGTCGGTGCACAGCTTCCTCGATGGCATCGCGGTCGGCGCCTCATTCCATGCGAGCGTCGAGCTCGGGATCATCGTCGCGGCGGTCGTCATCCTCCACGACTTCTCGGATGGCATCGCGACCGTCAGCGTGCTGCTCGCGAACGACGCGACCCGGGCCACCGCATTCCGCTGGCTGCTCATCGATGCCGCCGCACCGGTGGTCGGTGCGGTCGTTGCACTGTTCTTGACGATCGAGGGTCCGGTGCTCGGCGCGATCCTCGGCGTCTTCGTTGGATTCTTCCTGTACGTCGGCGCCGCCGAGCTACTGCCCGAGGCGCACCGGAAGGGCCGGGGCGATCTTGTCATGGCAGGCACCGTGGCCGGAGCCGCGTTCATCTTCGCCGTCACAAGGGTCATCAGCGGCATCTAACGGCGCGCCGCCAATTGCTCATCCATTTGGTGGATGGCACGGTTCGGGAC
>JALYKF010000008.1 GCA_030774905.1 Chloroflexota bacterium | reverse complement strand
ATCGCGGCAGCGGCGCGCCGGGGCACGCCCAGCTTCTCGGTGGGATCGAGCTCTTCGCGTTCGAGCGAGCCGAGGGACGAATACGCAGGCACATGCACCGAGGCGGCGATGGACCGCGCGCGCGGATCGCTCGAGACGACCGCGAGCCGCCGTTCCCCGGCGATGGACCGGGCGACCTCGAGGAACACCGCGTTGCGGGCGAACGGCGCGCCGGCCGGCACGACGAACACGATGGGTGCGTCGGCCGACGCGGCCGCCAGCCGGTCGGCGGCGTCGAGGATCGTGGCGCGCGCATCAAGGTCGATGACCGTGCGCGTCATGCGTACGCCTCCGCGCCGAGGGCCGCCGCGCCCGCGGCCACGAGATCGTCCGCGGAGAGCGTGGCGTCCGCGACGATGCGAGGGACCAGGCTGATGCGGAGCGGGAGCACGTCGACCGAGCTGCCACGCTCCGCGCTCGCGGCCGCGGCAAGGGCCGTCGGTAACGTGCTCAGCTCCGCGGGGATGCCGGCCGCGTACCAGCGTCCGGGCTGCTCGAGGCCGAGCGAACGCACGGTCGCGACGACGCACTGCGCCCACACGTCGGCGTCGCCTGGCGCATGCCGAGCGATGAGCCCTTCGCGACCGATGGCGAAGACGCGCGTACCGGTCACGCGGCTGTCGCGGACCACCGTGACGATGGTCTGGTCCGCGCCGAGTCGCACGAGTCCGGCTTCCGCGACGCCGGATTCGGCGACGAGCCTGCCGAGGGCATACGCACCGGATGTCGCTGTGCCCCGCCGCTTCGCTGACTCGAGCGTCGCGGTCGCTCCCCCGGCCTGCACGAGTGGCGCGAGCGCGACATCCGTTCGCACCTCAAGGCGCTGACCGCGGTCGCCCACGGGCGATCCGAGCCGCCGGCCGTCCAAGACGAACCCGCCCACGTCGTCGCGCAGCTCGGCCGTCGCGATGCCGCGGAGCGCCGGGTCGTCGCCGGCGAGGTCGCGCGCCGACCGCGCTCCGGCCTCGCGGGCGAGCCTGATCGCCTTCACCGCCTCGCCGGGCGACACGGCAGCGCGCTGATCCTCGCGCTCGAACGTCGTGCTGTCGTGATACGTGCGGATGTCGTCGCCGTCGATCGCGACCACGACCTTCTC
The DNA here is from genome assembly GCA_030774905.1 of Chloroflexota bacterium. The sequence goes on along the minus strand of JALYKF010000008.1, from coordinate 13,793 downwards.
GGCGCGCACCGTGCGCTCCGCGCTCGCGAACGCGGCCACGAGCGCGGCGCCGACGGCACGCCGGTCGGCGATGTAGCCGCCGCTCATCGCGTTCGCGGGCAGCGGCGCGTGACCGACACCCGTGACCCGGAACCGGCCGGAGTCACGGTGCCCCACCACGACGCGCACGGCTGCCGAGGCGAGCTCGACCCCGGCCACGCCGGGACTAGCCACGACCTCCGAGCTTTTCGCGCACATTCCGATCGCCGGCATCGAGCGCCTCGCGAAGTCGAGCGGGATCCTTGCCGCCGCCCGTCGCGCTGCCGGCAGGCCCGCCCCCGCTGCCGCCGATGATCGTGGCGAGCTCCTTGACCAGGTGTCCCGCGTGCACCCGCTCGACGAGATCCTTGCTGACCGCGACCGCGAGCCCCGGCCGTCCCGCGTGCGTCGAGCCAAGCACCGTCACGCCCGAGCCGAGACCGTCACGTACGCGATCGGCGAGCCCGCGCAGCACCTGCTGGTCGTAGTCGCCAACGTCGAGCACCAGGAGCTTCGATCCGTTCACGGACTCCGCCTTCGCGACCAGCGCCGTGGCCGTCTGATCGACGCCGCTCTTCTGGAGGGATGCGAGCTGCTTCTCGAGACGCTCGCGCGACTCGGCCATCTGGGTGACCGCTTCGGGGAGGCGCGCCGGCGGCACCTTGAGCGCCCCCGCGGCGCGGTCGACCCGGTCGCGCATCTCGTGGACCTCACGGAGCGCGCCCTCGCCGGTGACGGCCTCGATCCGCCGGACGCCCGCGCCGATGGACTCCTCCTTCGTGATGAGGAACAGCCCGATGTCTCCGGTGCAGTGGCAGTGCGTCCCGCCGCAGAGCTCCCGCGACGTCGGGCCGGCCTCGACGACGCGGACCAGGTCGCCGTACTTCTCGTCGAAGAGGTGGGTCGCGCCGGAGGCCAGGGCGTCCTGCAGCGGCATCGACTGCGCGTGGACGCTCGCGTTGGTGAGGATCGCGTCGTTCACCTCGTCCTCGACCCGGCGCAGCTCGGCGGCCGTGAGCGAGCGGCCGAACGTGAAGTCGAACCGCAGGTTCGGTGCGTGCACGAGCGACCCGGCCTGGTGCACGTCGTCGCCGAACAGCCGGCGCAACGTCGCGTGCAGCAGGTGCGTCGCGGTGTGGTTGCGCATGGTGTGGCGCCGAGCCTCCTCGTCCACCGATGCGCGCGCGAGGGCACCGATACGGAGCACCCCGTCGACGACCTTGGCGCTCATCACGATCACGGCGGCCGCCGCGGTCTGGGTGTCGGCCACGAGCGCGCGGCCCTCCGAGGTGGTGATGTCCCCGCGATCACCGACCTGCCCGCCTCCCTCCGGATAGAACGGAGTGCGGTCGAGGACGATCTCGACGTCCTGGCCTTCTCGGGCTTCGTCGACGCGCTCGCCGCCGATCACGAGCGCCCGGATGACGCCGTCCGAGGCCAGCTCGGTGTACCCGGTGAACGTGCTCGTGAGGCCTTCCTTCTCGTGCAGGTCCGCGTAGAGCTGGCCGAACCGCATCGCATCCTGCGAGAACTTCGCCGCCGCGCGGCCGCGCTGGCGCTGGGCGTCGAGGAGCTTCTTGAACCCAGCCTCGTCCACGCCGATCCCCGCGGCGGTCACGAGCTCGCGCGTCATCTCCATCGGGAAGCCGAAGGTGTCGTACAGGCGGAAGGCGGTATCGCCATCGATCTCCGCGTGGCCGGACGCCTTCGCCGACGCGATGGCGGTCGACAGCTGCTCCATGCCGCTCGAGAGGGTGCGCTCGAACTTCTCTTCTTCCGCGCCGATGGTCTCGGCGATCCGCTCGCGTGCGGCGGTGAGCTCGTGATAGTGCTTCTGCATCGACTTCACGACCTCGCCCGCGACCTGGGTGATCGCTCCGGTCTTGAGGTCGAGGCGGCGGGCGTGCAGCGCCGCGCGGCGGATGAGCCGGCGGAGGACGTAGCCCCGCCCTTCGTTCGAGGGCGCGATGCCGTCGGCGATGAGGAACGCGGCCGACCGCGCATGCTCGGCGACGACGCGCATGGAGATGTCGCGCGTGGCGTCGTCGCCGTACTTCGAGCCGCTCAGCGTCTCGATCCGCTTCATCAGCGGCAGGAAGAGGTCGGTCTTGAACGTGTCGGTCACGCCCTGGAGGACCTGCGACGTGCGCTCGAGCCCGGCGCCCGTGTCGATGTTCCGCTTCGACAGCGGCGTGAGCGTGCCGTCCTCTTTGCGGTCGTACTGCTGGAACACGAAGTTCCAGATCTCCAGGTAGCGGCCGCAGTTCTCGCCGGGGTCGCACTGGTGCGGCGGCGCGTTCGGCTGCGGGCCGCGGTCGACGAACACTTCGCTGCACGGACCGCACAGACCCGTCGGGCCCGGCGACCAGAAGTTCGTGTCGTCGCCCTTCGCGAGGTTGCCGAGCCGGAAGACCTTCTCCGGCGGCAGGAGCGCGAGGTCCTTCGTCCAGATGTCGAACGCCTCGTCGTCGTCGAAGTAGATCGTCGCGACGAGCGAGCTCGGGTCGATCTCGAACTGGGTCGTGAGGAGCTCCCAGCCCCAGCCGATCGCTTCCTTCTTCCAGTAGTCGCCGATGGCGAAGTTGCCGAGCATCTCGAAGAACGTGTTGTGGTACGTGTCGAACCCGACGACGTCCAGATCCGTGGTCCGGAAGCACTTCTGCACCGTGACCAGGCGCTTGGCCGGGGGCTGCTTCTTGCCAAGGAAGTACGGCACGATCGGCTGCATCCCCGCGCTGGTGAACAGGACGCTCGGATCGTCCTTCAGAACGAGCGGCGCGCTGGGCAGCCGGTGATGCCCCTTCTCCTCGAAGAACTTGATGAATCGCTCGCGGATCGTCTGGCTGTCTACCGGCGTCATCCCTTCGCGCAACGAAAAACGCGGGTCACGGTCGGTCGACCGGCTCCCGCGTTCCCCGTTGAAAAGGATACGGGACTGCTAGAGCTTGGAGCCCGTCCCTCCGGACGTGCCCGACGTGCCGCCTGAACGGGTGCTGCCCGCTCCGGTCGTGCGCGCGGTGCCCGCGCTGTCCCACTCCTTCTTCGCGCCTTCGATGATCTCGCGGCCCTTCACCGACACGTCGTCGGCGATCTTCTGGGCGATCCGCTGGAGATCGTCAGCGCGACCCTTGAGCTCGTCAGCCCGTGACTGGAGCTCATCGCGCGTGTTGCCACCGGGCTTCGGTGCGTAGAGCAGCGCGCCTACCGCACCGAGCAAGAGACCGAATACGAAACCCATGTTGTTACTCCCTGAGGCCTTCTAGTACCGCCACTGTCAGCGACGCAAGAGCCGCGCCAACACATGCCGACAGTACCTGTGCCTCCCCCAGCGTGCCGGTCCGCCACCCGGCGATCTCGCCGATGGCTTGGGCAACGAGCACGGCGGCCATGGAGAGCACCCATGCCGGGAGCATGCCCTTGGGCCGCCCGGCAGCCGCTCGGATGGCCGCAGGGACACCGATCGCCACGAGCGCGAGCGCGACGAGCGCCGGCGGCACCGCTTAGTCGGCCGCCGCGCCTGCACCGATGGCCGCGCGATCGCGGACCGGATGGCGGCCGATCCGCGCCGGGAACGCGAACAGGGTCACCGCACCTGAGGCCCGCGCGAGGGCCGGCTCGAGCTCGCCGAGCGGCATGCGCGAGAGCGCCGCGAACGCGAACAGCGGCAGGAGGAAGAAGTACGAGAACAGGCTGCGGTACGCGAAGAATAGCGGCAGCGTCGCGAACACGACCCCGAGCTCCGGGCTCGACCGGCGCGTCCGCCACGCGATCGCCAGGCAGACCGCGTACGCGACGATCTCCATCGCGGTGTAGGCGAGCGGCGGCCATAGCGGCAGGATGCCGTTCACGACGAGGAAGATGATGCCCGCGCCCCGCGGGAACATCGGATCCGCCAGCGGCGCGCTCACGCCCGCGATCCACGCCGCGGGGTCCGCGACGATGAACGGCAGGTTCACGATCGCGAACACGGCGCCGGCTTCGGCCGCTTTCCGAATGGCGACCCGCCACCCGAGCTGTGATGCCGTGGCGACCAGATAAAAGGGCGCGAAGAACCACGCGAGCTGCTTCGTCGCGCACGCGACGCCGAACAGGACGCCGCTCCACCGCCGCTCGCGCCACAGCCAGGCCGCGACGAGGGGCAGGGCGTACAGGAGATCCGCGCTCCCGGTCACCGTGAACGCCGCGAGGCTCGCGGCGCCGAGCAGACCGGTCAACATGAACGGGCGGAGCCCGGACGGTGCGCGCAGGACGACGAGCAGCATCGCGACGATGAGACAGCCGAGATACAGGGCGTTCGTGTCCCAGCCGAGAGCGACCCACGGGGCGATGAGGACGAACGAGAGCGCGGGGTACGAGGGCTTCGATTCGAACTCGACCTGTTGCCGGCCCTCGTGGCTCTGGATCGCCCACACCGTGTCGAGCTCACCATCGGTCGGATAGAACCCGTCGCGGGCGAACAGTCCTCGTCGCAGCGGCGTGGTGCGATCGGCACCGATCCCGAGGCGCGCGAAGCACGTGTACACGTCGAGCTCCGCATAGGGGTCGCGTCCATCGAGGAACAGACGCGCTGCGCATTCGTTCAGCGCGATCGCGTCGTTGTGGTACGGCGTCCAGTCGCTGGAGTGCTGTTGCGGCGCCGCGAACAGCCAGGACGCACCGACCAGGGCCATGACGCAGACGACGAGCCACGCGGCGCGGTGCGGCCCGACGTAGCGCCGGATCGGCGGGGTCGTGGCGTCGCCCCGGCCATCTCCGGCGAGGGCCAGGACGAGCATGGCGATGCTCGCGGCGATGGCTGCGACGACGAGGACCGCCCCCACCGCGCTGGGACGCTGGATGACCATGGAGTTCACGAGGCCGGCGTAATAGAGGGCGGCGCCGGCGAGCGTGATCGCGACGAGCCGGAGGAGCGCGCGCATGCCTAGGCCGCGAGCGGGCGGTCCACCACTCCGCCGCCGATGACCTCGTCACCGCGGTAGAGCACGGCCGCCTGGCCCGGCGCGACGAGCGCCGGAGCGGCCAGGTGCAGCACGGCGGCGCCCGCATCCGTAGACATGCGCACCTCGGACGCAAGCGGCGTGCCCCGGTATCGGAGGACCGCATCCGCGGTGAAGGTGAGAGCGGGCGGGCCCCCAGCGGTGAATCGCACGTCGCGGAGGGCATATGCACGCGTTGCGACCTCGTCCCGGCGTCCGACGACGGCGGCGCCGCGGTCGGTCTCGAGACGCAGCACGTACAGGCGCTCCCCGGTGGCGACGCCGACCCCGGCGCGCTGGCCCACCGTCAGCCCGCCAAGACCCGCGTGGGCCCCGATGACCGTCCCGTCCGCGCGCTCGATGGGGCCGGGCGCGAACGCCTCGGGCGCGCGATCGCGGACGAAGTCGCGATAGTCGCCGCCGATGAAGCAGATGTCCATGCTCTCGGCCTTGGCCGCGTTCGGCAGCCCGTACCGGGCCGCGAGCGCGCGCGTCTCGGCCTTGTCCTCGAGCTCCCCGATCGGAAGCTCGAGGGACGCAAGCTCCTCCTGACCCAGCATGTAGAGGGCGTACGACTGGTCCTTCTGCGCATCACGCGCGCGAAACAGCGTGCGCCGGCCCGACGCGTCGGTCGCGACGCGGGCGTAGTGCCCGGTCGCGAGGCGCGACGCGCCGAACTTGCGCTTCACGTCGCCCAGGAGCGCCTCGAACTTCACGGAGCCATTGCACGCGACACAGGGGTTCGGCGTCTCGCCGGAGGCGTAGGAGTGCACGAAGCGGTCGACGACCTCGCGCCCGAAGACCTCCGCGTAATCCAGCGCGTAGAACGGGATGCCAAGGTGCGCTGCGACGCGACGGGCGTCCTCACCTGCGGCGTCGGTACCGCAGCATCGCGGCGCATCGCTCGCGGTGCCCGGCGTCAGGCGCATCCACACGCCGACGACGTCCAGGCCGCGATCAGCCAGGAGCGCGGCCGCGAGGGCCGAGTCGACGCCGCCGCTCATCGCGACGAACACGCGATCGCTCACGACGCGGTCCGTACCCGCGCGTCGAGCAGCGCGGCGCGCAACGCGCCGATCGCCATGAGGGCGCAGGCCTCCTTGCGGGCAGGCAGACCGCCGAGAGCGTTCAGGACGGCCGCGGGCTCGAGCGCCGCGGCCTCGTCCGCTCGCAGGCCACCGGCCAGCTCGGTGAGGACGGACGCGGACGCGATCGCCGCGGTGCAGCCGAACGTCCGGAAGCGGACATCCGCCACCCGGCCCTCGGCGATCCGCACGGTCATCGTGGTGCGGTCGCCACACGACGGGTTCGCGTCGTTGCCGGTCCCGCTCGGATCGCCGAGCGTGCCCGCATTCCGGGGCCGCGTCAGATGATCGAGCGCGCGGTCGGAGTAGTGATCGGGCTCGATCACGCCGGGACCGCGACGCCCGACGCCGCCCGCAGTCGGGCGACGATCGGCGGCAGCGCCGCAAGGAGCGCGTCGATGTCCGCGGCGGTCGTCGAGCGGCCGATCGTGAGGCGCAGCGAGCCCTGCGCGAGCTCGCGATCGAGGCCGAGCGCGAGCAGGACGTGCGACGGATCGGTGTTGCCGCTCGTGCACGCGGAGCCGCTCGAAACGCTGAAGCCTTCGAGATCGAGCGACACCACGAGCGCCTCGCCCTGGGTACCGCTGAAGCAGAAGGACGCGTTGTTCGGCAGTCGCTCCGTCGGATGTCCGGTCAGCGTCGCGTCGGGGATGCGGGAGCGGATGCCCTCGATGAGCGTGTCGCGGAGCGCTGCCTGGCGGGCCGACTCGGCCGCGCGCTTCGCGGCGGCGATACGCATCGCCGCACCAAGGCCGACGAGGCCGGCCACGTTCTCGGTTCCGGTCCGGCGTCCCTTCTCCTGCCCGCCACCCGTCTGCACCGTCGCGATGCGCGTGCCGCTGCGGACGTAGAGCGCGCCGACCCCCTTTGGCCCGTAGAACTTGTGGGCATTCACGCTGAGGAGGTCGACCGGCACGGTCCGCACGTCGATCTCGAGCGCGCCGACCGTCTGCACGGCGTCGCTGTGGAAGCTGACCCCGCGAGCCTTGCAGAGCGCGCCGATCCGGCCGATCGGCTGCACTGTGCCGATCTCGTTGTTCCCGTGCATGACCGAGACGATCGCGGTGCGCGCATCCAGCGCGGCGCCGATCGCATCGGCCGACACCCGGCCCGCGCGATCAACGCCGACGACGGTCACGCGCGCGCGGCCGTGGGCCTCGAGGTCGTGCGCCGTGTCGAGGACCGCGTGATGCTCGATGGACGTCGTCACGATGCCGTCGGCCTCGCCCTCGCGCGCCGTCAGCACGCCGCGAAGCGCGAGATTGTCGGCCTCGGTGCCGCCCGAGGTGAACACGATCTCAGCCGGATCAGCGCCGATCGCCTGCGCGACCTCCTCGCGGGCACGGTCCACGAGCGCCCGCGCCCGCCGCCCCTCGGCATAGATGCTCGAGGGGTTGCCGGGAACATCACGGAGGACCTGCGCCATGAGCTCGGCGACCTCTGGATCGACCGGGGTCGTGGCGGCATGGTCGAGGTACACGCGCCGCATGAGCAAGAGTCTAGGTGCGCCGGCCCGGATCAGGCCCGCCGCGCGGACATCCGTTTCGCGTTCGAGCGCTCGAGCTCTCCGCGCCAGCCCATGCCGTCGAACAGGGCCGCTGCGCGGTCCAGGTGCTCGCGATCGCTCAGCCACCAGCCGGTCTCCGCGTACGTCCATGCGATCTCGGGAATGAATCGCAGCCGCTCGCCCGATTCGATGCTCTTGCGCCACTCGGCCTCGGCGTCGGCCCGACGCCCCTCCAGCCATTCGAGCCGGCCGCGGAGGCGATGCAGGCCCGGCAACGCCTCGGGGTCAATGCGCGCCTGCCGCTCCACCGCACGCAGGGCGATCTTGACCTTCGCGTGCCACAGGCCCCGTTCGGACACCGACGCTCGCTCCAGGTGTTCGAGGTACGCCTCGAGCAGCCAGATGAGCGGAAGAGCGTGGTACCCACGCACCTGGTGGTCGGCGATGATCAGAGCGACCTCCTCGAGTGCCGCGGTCGCCCCGATGAGGTCGCCACGGCGGAGCAGACAGAAGCCCACATCCCCGAGCGACCGCAACAGGATCTGGCGGTCAGGCACCGGGCGGAGGATCGTGGCCGACTCCCGCAACGACGCGAGCGCGCCCTCATCGTCACCCGTGCTCCATTGAGACCGGCCGAGGACGAACAGGCCCCAGCCCCGGAGCACGTTGTCCGCGCCCTCGTCGGCCACCTGCAGCATCCGCTCAGCGATCTCGCGGGTCCCCGCCGGGTCGCCGCGCCGCCACTTCAAGAGCGCGACGCCCCACGACGACACGCCCCACCGCCGCAGGTCGCGGGTGCTCCAGAACGCATCCGCGCCGCGGCCCCAATGGATCTCGCCGTCGTCCCAGCGGCCGATCCCGTGGTCGTGGTACGCGAGCCCGAAGTACGCGTAGCCGATCGCGATCGGATCGGCGGCCGCTTCGGCGATCTTGACGTTACGGCGGTGATAACGCGAGGCCAGCCGCTTGAGCCCGAGCACGTCGCAGGCGATGCCGACCCCCAGCGAGCCCTGGTTGATCGCGGGCAGGTGACCCGTTCGCTCGCCCTCGTTCAAGCTCAAGAGGGTGATCAGCAGCTGCCGGAGATTGTCGCTGCTGTAGTAGTCGATCCATGCGAGCAGCTGGTATGCACGCGAGCGCTCCTGAACGGTCGGATCAACGTCCGATCGTGGTCGGCGCACCGACCACGGCGACGCGAGGTGACCGGCTTGAACGAGGATCTGGGCGGCGATCGCCCGGATCGTCGCGGCGCGGGACGTGGGCAGCGAGGCACCCAGGCGGGCGAGCGCGCGCCGAAGCGACATGATCGCCTGTACGTGATCGCCTCGGCGGAAGAGCGCCTCGCCGAGCTTTCGCTCCAGGGATGCGATCTGCAGCGGCGGCGCGCGACCCGTCGTCTCGTAGGCCGACAGGGCGTCGCGGTACCGTTCGACCGCCTCCGCGTCAGCCGCGACCGATCCCGCCTGATCGCCCGCCCGCTCCAGGTATGCGAGCGCCTCGTCCCACTGCTCCGCTCGCGCGTACTGGGACGCAAGCGCTCCGACGAACTCCCCGATCCGATCGCCATACGTCGCTTCGATCGCGCGAGCCACCTGTGCGTGCAGCTCGCGTCGCTGCCGACGCAGGATGCTGGCGTACACGGTCTCCTGAATGAGCACGTGCTTGAACATGAGCTCGAGATCCGGTGACCGACGCCGCTCGACGAGGATGTCGTCCGCCGCCAGCCGCTCGAGAATGCGGTCGAGGTCGTCGCCCGGCTCCAGCGCCCGGAGCAACCGGACCCGGAAGCTGCGGCCAATGACCGCGGCGTGCCGGAGGACGCGTTTGTCGGGCTCGTCGAGACGGTCGAGCCGCGCGAGGATCAGACCGCCGATCGTGTCGGGCAGGGCGAGCGCAGCTGAGTCGGCCGTTGCGCGCCAGCGGCCGCTGTTCTCCTCACGCCTCACGAGGCCTGACTCGATGAGCGTGCGGATGATCTCCTCGACATACAGGGGATTGCCCTCCGCGCGTTCGATCGTGAGATCTCGGATTTGCGGCGGCAGGTCGTCGACGGCCAAGAGGTTCCCGATGAGGGTCGCGGCCTGCTCGCGCGTCAGCGGGTCCAGCCGGATCTCCGTGTACCGGGACATCCCGCGCGCGTGCCGGCGGAGCTCGGCGGCGGGGCTCGCGGGATCCGGGCGGCTGGTGCCGATCATCAGGAGCGGCACGCTCGCGGTCGCTCGCAGGACGTGCTGCACGAGCGCCACGGTGGTGGCGTCTGCCCAGTGCAGGTCCTCGAACGCGAAGACGAGTGGCCGAGCGCGCGCGAGCGCGGTGAGGAACCGCCGGGTCGCCCGGAAGATCTGGCGGCCCATCGCCTCGCCGGACAAGAGCTGCAGCGTCGCCGCGACGCTTTCGGGAGCCTGGATCCCTACGAGGGCGGCGAGGTACGGAAGCATGTCGTCGACGTCATCCCGCACGACGGCCCTGACCCTGGCCTCGAGCTTCGACCAGCGTCGCGCGTCATCGTCGCTGTCTTCGATATCCGCCATATGTGAGAGCGCCTCGACGAACGGCGCGTAGCGGGTCGTCTCTCCCAGCGTGAAGCACCGGCCCTCGAGCCAGGTCACCTGCGATGTCGCTGCCGCGCGCTTCAGCTCGGCCAGGAGGCGCGACTTACCTGAACCGGCCTCACCGATGAGGGCGATCATGCCGCCGTCACCGTGCTGAAGACGCTCGACGCGCGAGACCAGCTCCGCGAGCTCGGCATCGCGCCCGACGAGCGTGGACAAGAGCCGGTGGCGGGCGAGGCCACGCTGCGGCCGTTCAGCTCGTGCGCCGACCAGCCGGAAGGCGATGAGCGGCTGGTCCTTTCCCTTCACGTGGACGGGTGCCAGCTCCACGAAGTCGAAGCCCTGCCCGGCGTGCCTGGCGCTCGCGCCGACGACGATCTCGCCTGGATGCGCCGCGGCCTCGAGGCGCTGAGCGATGTTCACGGTCTCCCCGACGACCGTGTACGCGGCCTGGACATCACCCGCGATCACACCGGAGACGACTTCCCCTTCGTTGACGCCGATGCGAAGCGCGAACGTGACGCCATGCTCTCGCAGCAAACGTGCGTTCAGCTCGGTGATCGCGTCACGCATCGCAAGCGCAGAGCGCAGGGCGCGCTCGGTGTCATCCTCGTGGCTGATCGGGGCACCGAACACGGCCATGACCGCATCGCCGATGTACTTGTCGACCGTTCCCCCGAAGCGCTGGATCCGGCGGGCGAGCGTGGTGAGACACGCGCGAAGGACCTCGCGAGTCTCCTCTGGATCCAGTCGCGAAGCGATCTCCGTCGATCCGGAGAGATCCGCGAACACGACAGTCACATGGCGCCTTTCCTCGACCAGGTTCTGCAGGGGAAGGGACGTCTGCAGAGCCGCCCCCCGGATCATCCGCGCGTGCCGATCGCCATGCCCACACCAGGCGAGAGCTGCATCCAGCGGACGCGCTCCAGTCCGGCCGACGCGAGGAGGTCCACGAGACCCTGGCTCGTCCAGAACCGCACCCACCCCGGATCGACCGCGCGAGCCAGCGGCGTCGCGACCCGCGTCAGCCCCGGTCCCGTCGCGTCGATCGCGGCGTACACGCCACCCGATCGGAGCGATGCGGCAATGCCGCGCACGGCGGCGAGCGGCTCTGCGAAGTGGTGGTGCACGAGGCAGCTGTACGCGAGGTCGAACGATCCGGCGAACGTCGGCGCGAGGTCCGCCGCATCTGCCTGGAACAGCGCGACATTGCCGAGACCGGCGCGCCGCGCGCGTTCGTCCGCGAGCCGGAGCATCTCGAGCGACAGGTCGACGCCGACGACCTCCCCGCGCGGGACCAGCCGCGCGACCGTGGTCAGGGCGGCGCCCGGACCACACCCCACATCCAGGACACGCGAGCCCGAACGAAGGTGGGACGACAACGCATCGAGTGCGAAGCCGAAGATCGGGCCTGCGAACGGTCCGACACAGCGGTCGTAGTTCGCGGCCCCGTCGTCGAAATCCGCCGGCTCAGCTGGCCGGGCCAGGATCACGCTGGGACCCGCGGTCTGGGGCGAGAACTGGACGCCGAGCCCGCCTTGGCCGAGCGGCGGCGCGGGTCGGCCCCTCGCGCGCACGCGCATTGGAAGGAGGACGACCGCCGCGTACAGCCACATCCCGAGCACCAGTGCGAAGCCCGCTAATGCGCCGATATGTAGGCCCCTCCCAGGCGGCATCGTAGCCCTGGGCCCACCCGGTCCGACCGAGTCGCGTGTAGCCTGCACCCGTGCTGGCGTCGCTCGCCACCCGGCGAGTGCCGCTCGTCGGGGACCTCTGGGCCTTCCTCACCAACCGCATCGGGTTCTTCGAGGCGTGCGCCGCCTCGGGCGATGTGGTGTCCCTCCGTCTGGGCACCAGGCGCGCGGTCGTGCTGAGCGACCCCGATCTCATCCGTGAGGTCTTCGTCAACGAGGCGAAGCATTTCGTGCGCGGCATCACGGGCGCTCCGCTCCGGTGGCTCATCGGCGAAGGCCTGCTCCTGAGCGAAGGCGACGTGTGGCGGCGACAGCGGCGCGATATCTCTCCGCTATTCGCGCGCGATCATGCGGCGCACTGGATCCCGTGGATCGAGTCGGCCGGCGCGGCGCTCGTCTCGAGCTGGCGCGCCGGGGAAACGCGCGACGTGTATTACGAGATGCATCGCCTCACGATGGACGTCGCGGCCCGCCTGTTCCTCGGTATTGCGCCAGGCGACGACGGTCGTCTGCATCCGGCGCTGGAGGCGCTGTTGGACCAGGAGTTCCGCGGAACGATCCGGGTCGGGCCGCTCCGCTGGCCGATCCGTTCGAGCGCGACGACGCGCGCACTCGATGACCTCGTCGGCCAGCAGATCGCGGCCGCCGGATCGACGGCGAGCGGCCCGTTCATCAACGCGATCGCTGCCACCACGAACGATAGACACGAGCTCAGGGACCAGCTCATGACCCTCATCATCACCGGGCAGGAGACGACCGCGGTCGCGCTCGCGTGGTTTTGGCACCTGGTATCTCGGAACGAACACGTGGAGGGTGCGCTGCGCGCGGAGCTCGATCGCCCGATGCCCGTCGGGCGCGGGGCATACCCGTATCTGACGGCGGTGCTGAATGAAACGCTTCGGCTGTTCCCGCCGGTCATCGCTCAGGGGCGCCAAACGACGCAGGAATGCGTCATCGGCGGCGTGCCGCTCGGGGCGGGCGACCTCGTCGGGTTCTCGCAATGGGTGATCCATCGGGACGGTCGGTGGTTCGACCAGCCGGAGCGCTTCCTTCCAGATCGCTGGCTCGATGGCCTTGAAGCGCGGATGCACCCGTTCGCGTACTTCCCATTCGGCGGTGGGCGCCGGGTCTGCGTCGGCCGGGAGCTCGCCCTGACCGTCGCCGCGACCGTCATTCCGATCATCGCGCGTCAATTTCGCTTGGTGTCCATCCCGGGGTACGAGCCGCGGATCGCGGCGATCATCATGCCCCGGCCCAGGAACGGCCTGCCGATGCGGCTGCAGCGCTTGGACAGCTAGCCCGCGAACTCCTCGTACACGGCCAATGAGATCCGCGCGAGCGCGCCATCGTCGTCGACGTTGTCGCGAGCCAGCTCGCGGGCGAAGAGGGCGATCACGTACGGCCCGTTGGGCGCGTAGACGATGCCGACGTCGTTGCGCAGCCGCCGGTACGAGCCGGTCTTGTGCGCGACGACCGTCCCCGTGGGCAGCAGGCCGGGGATGCGGGTGCCCGACTGGATGCGCTTCATGAGCTCGACGATGGCCGTGCACGCGTCGGCGTCGAGGATGGCGCGCGACTCGATGCGCTCGAGCAGCCGGCACATGTCCGCCGGACTCGTCCGGTCTGCCTCGTCCGGGATCATCGAGCGGCCGCCGCTGCCCGACGACAGCCGCAAGAGCCGCCGGAGCTCGTCGTATCCGCCCAGCTGCGAGTGGTCCATGTCGACGAGCTCCATGAGCATCTCGCGGATGTCGAAGGGCACGCGGATGCTCGGGAAACCCAGGCGAGCCATCGTGTCTTCGATGCGCCGCTTTCCCACCCGGTCGAACAACAGGTCGGTCGCGGTGTTGTCGCTCACCGACATCATCAGGACCGACAGATCGCGCAGGGTCGGATTCAGTCCCTCATCCAGGTACTGCAGGACGCCGGAGCCCGCGACCTTCGTATCGTCGCGGTAGGTG
>JALYKF010000007.1 GCA_030774905.1 Chloroflexota bacterium | reverse complement strand
GTTCTACTGGGAGCTGGACGAGGTCGAGCGCCGCCTCGAGATCTACATGCGCCGGGCCATGGAATCCGTCCTTGCGAAGGCTCAGACCTATGACGTGAGCTACCGGGAGGCCGCGTTCATCGTGGGGGTCGACCGTGTGGCGAAGGCGATCGAGCAGCGGGGGATCTTCCCCTAGCCGCCGCGGCGGCTAGGGCCGTTGGAGTCGGCCTCCTCACCACGAACACCTCTTTCGGTGAGGAGGCTGCGGGCGGTTGCATAAATATCCACTGCTCTGCATAATCCCCGGATGCCTACCACGGTCGCGATCGTCGGGGCTACCGGCTACGCGGGGGGCGAACTCGCGCGATTGCTGCTGCGCCACCCGGGCGTGCGGCTCGTCGCGGTGGTCGCTCGCAGCCATCAGGGCGAGCCGCTTCGCGACGCGCTGCCGCATCTGCACGACGCGCCCCAGTCGCTCCGGATCGGCAGCGACGTCGGCGACGCGGAGGTCGTGTTCACCGCTCTTCCGGCGGGCGAGGCCGCGAAGCAGGTACCCGCATGGCTTGACGCGGGCCGCCGGATCGTCGATATCGGGAGCGACTTCCGGCTCAAGGACCCCGCCGCCTATCCCACGTGGTATGGCTACGCGCACCCGGCCCCGGCGCTCCTTGCGGAGTCCGTCTACGGCCTGACCGAGTTCGCGCGCGGCGCGCTTTCCAAGGCGCGGATCGTCGCGAACCCCGGCTGCTATCCCACAGCGTCGATCATCGCGCTCGCGCCCGCGGCGGCGAACAAGCTGATCGGTCCCGACGTCATCATCGACGCGAAGTCGGGCGTCTCGGGCGCGGGCCACGTCGTCGACGACGCGTACCTGTACGGCACGGTCGACGAGAGCGTGCGCGCGTACGGCGTGCCCAAGCATCGCCATACGCCGGAGATCGCGCAGGAGCTCACGGTCATTGGCGGCACGCGCCCGCGCCTGACGTTCGCGCCGCACCTCATCCCGATGACCCGGGGCCTGATCGCGACCTGCTACGCGCCGCTGCGCGACGGTGTCACCGCGGCACAGGTGGCCGAGGCGTACGCCGGGCACTACGCGAACGAGCCGTTCATTCGGATGACCGGATCGTTCCCGCCGACCAAGGCGACCCTCGGCAGCAACTGGTGCCTCGTTCACGCCGTGGTGGATGAGGACAACCGCCGGCTCGTGGCCGTCGCCGTCCTCGACAACCTGGTCAAGGGTGCGGCAGGCCAGGCCGTGCAGAACCTCAACCTCATGTGCGGTCTCCCGGAGACGCAGGGCCTCGAGGCGATGCCGCTGTGGCCGTGAACGCGGGTCAGGGCGTGACCTACGCGCGCAGCTTCGTGGCCGGCGCCGTCGCCGGAGGCGTGAAGCACGAGGGCACGGACCGGCTCGACGTCGCGATCATCGCCTCGACCGCGGAACACTGCCACGCGGCCGCAGTGTTCACGACGAATCAGGTCATCGCGGCCCCGTGCGTCCTCACGAAGAAGCACATCGCCCGCGGCCACCTCCGCGGCATCGTCGTGAACTCCGGTAACGCGAACGCGGCCACCGGTCCGCAGGGCGAGCGGGACGCGATCGCTATGGCGGCCGCAGCGGGCGAGCTCCTGCGGGTCGACGCGCACGACGTGGCGGTCGCGAGCACTGGCGTCATCGGCGTGCCGATGCCGATGGACCGCATCACGCCCGCGATCGCGCGGATCACCCTGTCCGAGGGCGGCTGGGACGACGCGTCGCGCGCGATCATGACCACCGACACGAAGCCGAAGGTCGCGCAACGCGAGCTCAAGCTCGCCGGGGGCGCCGTGCGTATCGGCGGCATCGCGAAAGGCGCGGGGATGATCCATCCGAACATGGCGACGTTGCTCGCGTTCGTCACGACCGACGCGCAGATCGACTCCGCGGCGCTGCGACCGATGCTTCGCTCGGCCGCGGACGACAGCTTCAACGGGATCTCCGTCGATGGGGACACGAGCACGAACGACACGCTGATCCTGCTGGCGAATGGCGCGTCCGGGGTGCGTGTCGGGACCGTCGATGGCCCCGCGTTCCTCGACGCACTCACCGCCGTGTGCCTGGAGCTCGCGCGCGCCATCGTCGCCGACGGCGAGGGCGCGACCAAGGTGTTCGAGGTCCACGTCACCCGCGCGGCGTCCGAGGGCGACGCGCGGGCCGCCGCGCGGACGGTGACGAACTCGAACCTGGTGAAGACCGCCATCCACGGCGCGGACCCGAACTGGGGACGCATCCTCGCCGCGGCGGGCCGCTCCGGCGCACGGGTCGAGGCGGGGCGGGCGTCGATCCGCATCGGCGGCGTGTCGGTCTTCGAGGCCGGCGCGCCCCGGGCGTTCGACGCCGGCGCGGTGCGCGCGCACCTCGAGCAGGCGGACATCGCGATCGAGCTCGATCTCGGGCTCGGCGAAGCGACCGCGCGCGCGTGGGGGAGCGACCTCTCCGCGGAGTACGTGAAGATCAATGCCGAATACACGACCTAAGGCCCCGGCCGCGGCCGCAGCCCGCGAGACTGTCGTGCTGAAGCTCGGAGGCAGCGTCGCCCGCGACGACGATGCCGCCCTCGACCTGGTCGCATCGCTGCATGACGCCGGAAGACCGCTCGTGGTCGTCCATGGCGGAGGTCCTCTCGTCGGTGAATGGGCCAGCAAGCTCGGCCTCGAGACGCGCTTCGAGCGCGGCCTCCGGGTGACCGATGCGGCGACGCGCGATGTCGCGCTCGCTGTGCTCGCAGGCCTCGTGAACAAAACGATGGTCGCCCGGCTGATCGCGAAAGGCGTACCCGCGACCGGGATCTCCGGCATCGACGGCGGGATGCTTCGTGCCGAGCGTGAGGACGCCGGACTCGGGCTCGTCGGGCGCGTCTCGATGGTGGATAGCTCGCTTCTCGAGGAGCTGCTCGCCGCGCTACGCGTGCCGGTCGTCGCGCCCGCCGCGCTCGACACGGACGGGACGGTCCTCAACGTGAACGGCGACACCGCGGCCGGTGCGATCGCCGCCGCCGTCGCCGCGCGATTGCTCGCATTCGTCACCAATGTCCCCGGGGTGCGAGGCAAGGATGGCCGGGTCATCGCGTCGCTCGACCGCGATCGGGCGAAAGCGCTCGTCGACGACGGCACCATCGAGGGCGGGATGCTCCCCAAGGTCGAAGCGTGTCTCGTCGCGGCGCAGGCCGGGTGCCGCGCCGCGATCGTCTCCGGGCGCGACATCGATGCGCTCGAGGCGCTGCTATCCGGCGAAAGCGCCGGCACCGTGTTCGAGGCCGCGGCATGAACGAGCTGAACGCGCGCAAGCAGCACCGCCAGCAGACGGTGTTGCGGCTGGTCACCGACAAGCGGCTCACGACGCAGCAGGACGTCGTCCGCGCGCTGCGGTCGGCGGGTTTCGCGGCCACGCAGGCGACCGTGTCGCGCGACATCGTCGAGCTCGGCCTCGTGAAGGTCACCCGCGACGGCATGCACATCTATGCGCCGCCCGCGACCGTCCCGACGTCCGGCGGCCTCGATCGGCTCCGGCGGTTCTGCGAGGAGTACGCGGTCCAAGGCGCGGTCGCCGGCAACCTCGTCGTGCTCCGGACGCCACCCGGTACCGCGAACGCCCTCGCGATCGCGCTCGACACCTCCGGGTTCTCCGACGTGGTCGGAACGATCGCCGGCGACGACACTGTTTTCGTCGCAGCGAGAGATCCGGCGCGCGCCCGAGGGATAAACAAGCGGCTCGCCCAGTACGGGATCGGAACGCCGAGTTGAAGAAGCACACCCAAGAACAGACGATCGTCCTCGCGTACTCCGGGGGGCTCGACACGAGCGTCGCCGTCGCGTGGCTGCGCGAGGAGCGCGGGTTCGAGGTCGTGACCTGCACGGGCAACCTCGGCTCGGTGAAGGACCTTGCCGGGATCCAGCGCAAGGCGCTCCAGAGCGGGGCGAAGAAGGCGATCGTGCACGACGCGCGGGAGCCGTTCGTGAAGTTCTTCCTCTGGCCGGCCCTGCAGGCGGGGGCCTTGTATGAGGGCCGCTATCCGCTCGCGACCGCGCTGGGGCGGCCGCTCCTCGCGAAGCTCCTCGTTGACGCCGCGCGCGAGGAGGGTGCCCGATACGTGGCGCACGGCTCAACGGGGAAGGGCAACGATCAGGTGCGATTCGACCTCGCCGTCGGCGCGCTCGCGCCGGAAATGACGGTCGTCGCCCCGCTGCGCAGCGGAATGCAGATGACCCGCGACGAGGAGATCGACTACGCGAAGGAGCGCGGCATCCCGGTGCCGGTCACGAAGAAGAGCCCGTACAGCGTTGATGAGAACCTCTGGGGCCGGTCGATCGAGGCCGGCGTCCTCGAAGACCCGTGGGGTGCGCCGCCGCGGGACGTCTTCCAATGGACCGTCGATCCGGACGAGGCTCCGGCGCGGCCCAAGGAGATCGTGATCGGATTCCGCGAAGGCATCCCGGTGACGCTCGACGGCAAGGCGCTGGACGGCGTCGCCCTCATCGAGACGCTCAACCGCCTGGGCGGCAAGCACGGCGTCGGACGGATCGACCAGATCGAGAACCGGCTCGTTGGGATCAAGTCACGGGAGATCTACGAGGCACCCGCCGCGGTCATCCTCCACCTCGCGCACCGCGCGCTCGAGGACATGGTGCTGTCGAAGGAGTCGCTGCGATCGAAGGCCCGGATGGCCGACGAGTACGCCGACCTCATCTACAACGGCCTGTGGTTCTCCGCGCACCACCAGGATCTCGCGGCATTCGTGCACAGCACCCAGCGCTTCGTCACTGGCGATATCCGCGTGCGGCTCCATCGCGGGACCGCCGTGGTGGTCGGTCGCCGCTCCGAGCACTCGCTCTATTCGACGTCGCTCGCGACCTACGGGAAGGGCGATGCGTTCGACCACAAGGCCGCCGAAGGGTTCATCGGGGTGTTCGGTCTGCCGTTGCGCAATCAGTCGCGCACTCAGGCTCTGTGGGGCCCTATGTCCGAGGCGACGCTCGCCATCCCCAAGACCGTCGCGACGCGCGCGAAGAAGCGGACCAAGCGCGCGTGAGCGACCTCTGGAAGGGGCGCTTCGCCGCCAGCCTTGATCCCAGGATCCGCGCGTTCACCGCATCGCTGGAGCTGGACAAGCGGATCGCGCTGCACGATGTCCAGGGCAGCATCGCCCACGCGCGGATGCTCGGGCGTCAGGGCATCGTGCCCGCGACGGATGCGGACGCGCTCGTCGCGGGCCTCGACACGATCGCGGACGAGGTCCGCGCCGGCACGTTCCCCTGGCCCGCCGACGCGGAGGACGTGCACTCGGCGGTCGAGCAGGTGCTGACGTCGCGCCTCGGCGCGACCGCGGGCACGCTGCACACCGCGCGCAGCCGCAACGATCAGGTCGCGCTCGACCTGCGGCTCTTCGCGCTCGACGCCCTCGGCGCGCTGGACGGCGCCTTGCGCGGTCTTGGTCTGGCGCTGCTGGCCCGTGCGGCCGATGAGGTCGACACGGTGATGCCGGGGTACACGCACCTGCAGCGGGCCCAGCCGGTCTCGCTTGCGCACCACCTCCTCGCGCACGTCGAGGCGCTGCGGCGCGACCGTGCGCGCGTCGCCGAAGCCCGAACCCGCACGGCGGTCTCGCCCCTCGGGGCCGCGGCGCTCGCCGGCTCGCCGTATCCGGTCGACCCCGCCGCGGTCGCAGCGGACCTCGGGCTCGAGGGGACCTTCCGGAACAGCATCGATGCCGTGTCCGACCGGGACTTCATTGCGGAGCTGGCCTTCGTCGCCGCGCTGAGCGCCGTCCATGCATCGCGATTGGCCGAGGAGCTCGTCCTCTGGACGTCAGCCGAGTTCGGCTTTGCCTCGTTCAGCGACGAGCATGCGACCGGGTCGAGCATCATGCCGCAGAAGAAGAACCCGGACGTCGCCGAGCTCGTGCGCGGTCGCGCCGGCCGGATCATCGGGGATCTCGTCGCCCTGCTCACCACGTTGAAGGGTCTGCCGCTGGCGTACGACGGGGACCTGCAGGAGCAGCGCGTTCCGCTGTACGACGCGGCGACGGCCGCACCGGCCCTCGAGGCGCTCGCCCTCGTCGTGCGCGGTCTCCGGTTCGACCGTGACGCGATGCGGGCCGCGACGGAGCGAGGCATGCTGGCCGCGACCGATCTCGCCGATCACCTCGCGGCCCGCGGCGTCCCGTTCAGAGACGCGCACGCCGTCGTCGGCCGCATCGTGCGCGATCGGCTGGCCGCTGGCAAAGACCTCGCGGGGATCACGACCGCCGAGCTCCGGGCACACGATCCGCGGTTCGGCGAGGACGCGGCCGCGGAGGCGACCGTGGCGCATTCGCTGGCCGCGCGCCGCTCACCCGGCGGCACGGCGCCGGTACGCGTTCGCGAGGCCCTGGCGGAGGCGAACGCGGCCTTCGCGACGTGATCGTCCGCCCCGCGGTCGATGCCGACGTCGCCGCGGTGAAAGCGCTCATCGATCGGTTCGCCGCTGAGGGACGCATGCTCGAGCGCACCGAGGCGTTCCTTCGGGCGAACCTCGCCGACTTCGAGGTCGCCGTGGACGGCGGTTCCATCCTGGGCTGCGGCGCGCTCGCGGTCCTCACGGCCGACCTCGCGGAGGTGCGCTCGCTCGCCGTCGCGCCGGAGGCCGGGCAGCGGGGCGTCGGGAAGGCGATCGTCGCCGCGTGCGTCGACCGGGCCCGCGAACGCGGCCTCCGCCGCGTGTTCGCGCTCACGCTCGTGCCGGAGTTCTTCACGAAATGCGGCTTCACGCTCACGAGCCTGGGGCGCCTGCCGGAGAAGAGCACCTCGGAGTGTCCGGTGTGCCCGAAGCGTTTCGCGTGCGACGAGCACGCGATGCTCCTGCATCTCGATGGCTCCACGCCGCCCGCGCTCGACGTGAGCGAGCCGGTCGGGTACACGCGGCTGTTCCTCCACACTGAGCCGTCATGAGCCCGACCGTCCGCGCCGCGGTCGCCGCGTTCGATGCGATCGCGATGGCGGTGTTCGCGTACTCGCGGACCGGCGGCTTCGGGAACCCGGGGATCGATCTGATGCTGTGGGGCTCCGCAGCGGCCGCCGCCGTCGCCGCATTCGTCGTCGCGACGAACGGTCCGGCGGTCATGGGCTGGATCGCGATCGGCTACATCCTGTTCGCCGGGCTCCTGCTCACGGATGCGCCGCAGATCCTCCTGGTCGCGCTGGCGCTCGCGCTTATGCCGGTGGTCCAGCGGCCGCGCAACTCGCTCGCCTTCGGGATCGTCGTCGCGACGCTCTCGGCGTTCGCATGGCGCATCGCGATCGAGCTCGTGTTGCGGTCCGCCGCCTAACATCACCGTCATGACGTACCGCCCGACGGTCCGGGCCGCGAACGGCATCGTCGCGAGCGGGCATCACCTTGCGACAGCCGCCGGGCTCGCCGCGCTGCGGGACGGTGGGTCCGCCGTCGACGCCGCCATCGCCGCGGCCGCGGTCTGCGCGGTCGTGCTGCCGCAGCGCACGGCCATCGGAGGCGATGTCTTCGCCCTCGTCTATGACGCTCGCGCGCGGTCGGTCACCGCCTACAACGGCTCCGGCGCCGCGCCCGCCGCGGTGGACGCGACGGCCTTCCGCGGTGGCTTCGGCGACACCGGCGCGAAGCTCGCGACGGTCCCCGGTTGCGTCGCGGCGTGGGGCGACATGCTGTCCGATCACGGCCGGCTGGGGCTCGATCGGGTGCTGGCGCCCGCGATCGGGTACGCCGCGGAGGGCTTCCCGGTCAGCGACGCGCTGGCCACGGCGATGGGCGAGGAAGGCGAACGCATCGCGGCTGATCCGACGGCGGCGGCCACGTACAGCCCGCGGGGCCGCCATCCGCGCGCAGGGGAGATGCTCCAGCAGCAGGATCTCGCGGCGTCGCTGCGCGCGATCGCCGCCGATGGCGCGGACACGTTCTATCGCGGCGACCTGGCGGAGCGCATCGCGGACGGCATCGCCCGCATCGGCGGATGGGTCGGCGCCGAGGATCTGGCGGCGCACCGCACGGACCGGCGCGAGCCGATCGAGACGACGTACCGCGGGCTGCGCGTGGTCGGACAGCCTCCGGTGTCGCAAGGTCATGTGCTGCTCGAGGAGCTCGCGATCGCCGAGGGCGTGGACCTGCGGGCGATGGGCTGGGGGACCGCGGAGCAGATCCACACGATGGTCGAGATCAAGAAGCTCGCGTTCGCCGACCGCGATGCCCTGGCCGGTGACCCGCGTGCGGTTCCCTTCGACGTGGACGAGCTGCTGGCCGACGCGTTCATCGCGCAACGCCGCCGGGCCATCACCGGGCGCGCGGCTGAGCGGGTCGAGCCCGCGGCGCTGCCGGCGGACACGACGTACCTCGCGGTCGTCGACCGCGACGGCAACGCGGTGTCGCTCATCGAGAGCGTGTTCAGCGCGTTCGGCTCGGCGACGATGGTGCCGGGCACCGGCATCCTGCTCAACAACCGGCTCGCGGGGTTCTCGCTCGATGGCCGATCGCCCAACGCGCTGGTACCCGGCAAGCGGCCGGTCCACACCCTGAACACGGTCATCGTGCTCGAGGGATCGGCGCCGCGCTTCGTGTACGGCACGCCCGGGCGCCACGCTCAGGTGCAGACCAACTTCCAGCTCGGTGTGGGGCTCATCGATCACGGGCTCGACGTCCAGGAGGCGATCGAAGCGCCGCGCTGGTATCACGAGGCCGGCAGGGCGTTGCAGGTCGAGTCGCGGTTCTCCGAGCAGGTGCGGAAGTCGCTGGCCGGCAAGGGTCACGACCTGCAGGTGCTTGGCGAGTGGGCCGAGATCACCGGCGGAGCGCAGGCCGTTGCCATCGACGAGAACGGCGTGTTCTCCGGCGGTGCCGATCCGCGGCGCGAGGGCTACGCGGCCGGCTACTAGTCGTGAAGCACGTTGCGCTCTCGCTCATCGTCGCGGCACTGATCGGCTCCATCTTCGCCGCGTGCGAGCCGCAGCCTCCGGCGGCCGACCCAACCGCGCGCGCGTACGCGGCCGCGTGGACGAAGGGCGATTACCAGGCCATGTGGGACCTCCTCACGGACGAGAGCAAGGCTCGCGTCGGTGAGGAGGGTTTCATCAAGCGCCTTCCGCGCATCGCCGAGGAGATGACCCAGAAGTCCCTCGAGGCGACGATCGGTCCGGCGGTACATCCCGCCGGGGCCAATGGCTCGCCGGACCCGCGCCGGGCCACCGCGCCGCTGAGCGTGACCTTCCACACGCAGCGCGTCGGTGACCTCAGGCGTGACACGTTCCTGTCGCTCGTCATGGTCGGCGAGAAGGACACGGCCGCGTGGAAGATCGATTGGACCCCCGAGGCGATCCTGCCACGCCTGGCTACCGGCCGCCTCGTCCGTATGACGAGGCTGCAGACGAGCCGCGGCCGGATCGTCGCGCGCGACGGCACCGAGCTCGCGACGTTCACCGACGCCGCCGTCGTCGGCGTCGTACCCGAGCAGATCAAGAACGAGGCCGGGATGCTCGCGAGCCTCGCGAGCGCACTCGGGCAGAAGCCCGAGGACATCAAGGCGAAATACACCGCCTCGTGGGTGCGGCCCGACAGCTTCGTCCCGATCCGCACGCTCACCGGCGCGGCGTTCAACGCCTTGCGCCCGCGCCTATCCGTCATTGAAGGGGTGCAGCTCCAAGCCCAACGCGTGCGGAGCTATCCGACCGGTCTCGCGTCGCAGCTGATCGGCTATCTGGGCGAGGCCACCGACGCCGACGCGGCGAAGCTCGCGTCGCGCGGATTCTCGGCCGGCGACCTCATCGGCAAGACCGGCCTGGAGCAGCAGCTCGAGGACGTCCTCGCCGGCTCGTTCGGTTGGAGGCTCGCGATCGTCGATCCCGACGAGCGTCGGGTCGAGACGCTCGCCGAGACGGCCCCGGCCCCGGGGCAGGACGCCGTGCTCGCGATCGACCCCGTCCTGCAGGCAGCGGCGGAGAAGGCCCTCGGCGACCAGAAAGGCGCGATCGTCGTCGAGGACCCCTGGACCGGCGAGATCCTCGTGCTCGCGAGCCGCCCGTCGTACGACCTGAACCTCTTCGTGACCGGCGACAGCGCCGCCATCGCTGCGCTCAACACCGATGCGAAGAAGCCACTGCTCTCGCGTGCGACGTTCGGCCAGTATCCGACCGGCTCCTCGTTCAAGCCGGTGACCGCGGCGGCGGCGCTGCGCGCCGGTCTGTACCGGGCCGGCGAGCGGATCGACTGCCCGGCCTCGTGGAACGGGTACGGGATCGTGCAGCTCAACCACGAGACCGGGAACCTCGGGACCATCGACATGCGTACGGCCCTCGCGCGATCGTGCAACACGTTCTTCTACGAGCTCGGGAAGCGCCTCAACGACAAGGACAACGACCTGCTGCCCGATGAGGCCCTGAGCTTCGGGCTCGGCAAGGTCACGGACGTGGACTTCGTCCTCGAAGCGAAGGGGAACGTGCCGAGCCCCAAGACCAAGCAGTGGTTCCCCGGCGACTCGACGAACCTGGCCATCGGCCAGGGCGACCTCCTCGCGACGCCGCTGCAAATGGCGAACTACACCGCGGCGCTCGCGAACGATGGGATCGTGTGGAAGCCCCGCATGGTGATCGAGCTGCGCACCCGCGAGGGCGCGGTCACCAAGAAGTTCGATCCCGCGCGGCTCGGGACCGCGAACACGACGCCCGGCGACCTGTCGCTCATCCGCGACGGCATGCGTGCGGTCGTGAGCGATCCGAACGGCACGGTGTACTTCAAGTTCCTTGGCTTCCCGACAGCGGTCGCGGGCAAGTCGGGCACTGCCGAGACGCCGTCCGGCAATCCCGACGCGTGGTTCATCGGTTTCGGTCCGTACGACGGACCGAAGCTCGCGATCGCCACGTTGTTCGAGGAGAAGCCCGGCCTGCTCGGATCCCAGGACGCCGGCGCGGCGGCGCGCGCGGTGTTCGCGGCGAAGTTCGGGGGAACGCCTTAGCGTTTCCGTCATCCCCGATCTTCCGTCTGACGACCGTCCTGTCACCCGCAGCCTCGACAACGGCCTCGTGATCCACGCCCTCGAGGCGCGGCACGCGCCCGTGGTCTCGGTGTGGGTCTGGTACCACGTCGGCGGGCGGAACGAAGTGCCGGGCACGACCGGCATGTCGCACTTCCTCGAGCACATGCTGTTCAAAGGGACTCCGGCGCACCCCAAGGGGGACCTGGACCGGCTGCTCGCGCGGTACGGCGCGCAGTGGAATGCCTTCACCAACGAGGACGTCACCTGCTACTTCGAGACCGTCCCGCGCGACCGGTTCGAGGTCGCACTGGAGCTCGAGGCCGACCGGATGCGCAACGCGCTCATCTCGACCGAAGAGGTCGAGGCCGA
This sequence comes from Chloroflexota bacterium, assembly GCA_030774905.1. The sequence goes on along the minus strand of JALYKF010000007.1, from coordinate 3,710 downwards.
GCGCACCGTCATCGTCAGCGAGCGCGAGGGTCTCGAGAACGATCCGTCGTTCCTGCTGGGCGAATCGCTGCAGGCCGTCGCGTTCGACCGGCACCCGTACGGCCAGGGCGTGATCGGCAGCAAGTTCGAGGTCCAGCGCATGACCCGCGACGGGCTGTATGCGCATTACCGGCGGCACTACGCGCCGAACAACGCGTACGTCGTGGTGGTCGGTGACAACGATGCCGCGACGCTCGTCGAGAAGGCCGCCGCGGCGTTCGGCCCGCTCGCAGCCGAGGACATGCTGGCCCAGCCGCTCGCGCCCGAGCCACCGCAGATGGGCGAGAAGCGCCTGGTCGTGCATCGTGCCGGCGGCGCGCTGCCGATCGTGCAGATCGGCTTCCACACCGCGGCGGCCTCGGACCCTCGAGCGGCGGCCCTGCAGGCCCTCGGCGTCGCGCTGGCGGGTGGCGGAGGCGGCGATGCCGCATCGGGTCGCTCGTCGCGCCTGTACCGGGGGCTCATCGAGAAGGAGCTGGCCACGGAGGTCGATGCGAGCTTCGGGCTGACGAAGGATCCGTTCCTGTTCATGCTCGAGGCGACCGTTCGCCCCGGTGTCACGCATCGGGCCGTCGAGGACGCGCTCCTTGCGGAGCTGCAACGGATCGCCGATGAGGCGATCGACGAACCCGAGTTCTCGCGCGTGCGCCGCGGCCTGCTGGCGAGCGTCGCGTTCCCGAGCGACACGATCACGTGGCGCGCGTTCCGCCTCGGCAGCCTGCTCTCGACCGGTGCGGCCGAGTCCATCGGTGCCTGGTATGACGCGCTTGCCGCCGTCACGCCGGACGACGTGCAGCGCGCCGCGAAGCAGACGTTCGTCGAGCGCTCGCGCACCGTCGGCCACTTCATTCCGGAGGCCGGATGATCCACATCGACCGGCGCGCGCTGACGAACGGCCTCCGGGTCGCCGCCGTGCCGATCCCCGGGCTCCGATCCGTGTCCGTGATGCTCGCGATGGAGGCCGGCCAGTACTTCGAGCCCGCGGGCCGCCCCGGCGTCGCGCGGCTCACCGCGCAGACGATGCTGCGCGGGACCGCTCGTCACGACGCGCGCGCGTGGTCGGACACGCTCGATGGCCTGGGCGCCTCCGCGCGCCTCGACGTCGGCTCGCACGCCGCCGTGTTCTCGGGTCAGTGCCTCGCCGGCGATCTTGCCGCGTTCCTCGATCTGATCGCGGAGACCGTCGTCACGCCCGCTCTCGCGCCCGAGGGTCTCGAGTTCGTACGGCAGCAGGCGCTCGCGGACCTCGAGGAAGCGAAGAAGGACACCCGGAGTGTCGCTGACCTGACCTGGCGCGAGCTCGTGTACCCCGCCGGCCACCCGTTCCGCACGCGGTCGATCGGCGACGAGCAGGTGGTGCGCACGACGACCATCGATGAGGTGCGCGCGCACCACAGCGCGGCCATCCGCGCGGGCGGATCGGTCCTCGTGCTCGCGGGTGCGCTCTCCGCGGACAGCGCCTTCGACGCGGTGGAGCGCGCGTTCGGCGCGTGGGCCGGCGGCGGCCGGACCATGCGCGTGGTGGATCGCGCGACGCTGGAGGGGCCGATGCGACGAGCGGTCATCGTCGCTGACAAGACCCAGGCCGACATCGTCCTCGGCTGGCCGGGGCTGCCTCGAACGGATCCGCGGTTCACCAAGGCCCAGGTCGCGAACATGGTCTTCGCGGCGGACACGTTCGCCAGCCGCGCGGGCCAGGTCGTGCGCGACCAGCTCGGTCTTGCGTACTACGTGTTCAGCACCATCTCGGGCACGGCCGCGCAGGGGCCGTGGGCCGTGCGCATGGGCGTGAACCCGGAGAACGTGGAGCGCGCGATCGCGGTGACCTTCGAGGAGCTCACGAAGATCCGATCGGGCACCATCGCCGACGACGATCTCGCGCTCGCGCGCGACAAGCTCGTCGGCGAGCTCGAGGTCAGCCGCGAGAGCCCCAGCGGCGTCGCGGGGATGGTCCTCGAGGCCGAGCTGTTCCAGCTCGGTGACGATCATCTGGAGCGCTACCCGAGCGAGCTGCGTGCGGTGACGAAGGCCGACGTCGTGGCGATCACCACCGAGCTCCTGCCGCTCGACCACTACGCCCTGGCGATCGCCGGACCGGAGATCCCGCCCACGCGCTGACCCGCCCACCCGAAAGTCCTATCGCTCGGACGAGCGAGCAGGCGTGCTATCGCCAGCCTGAGCACGTTGCGCTACGCGTACGGACTTGTCCGGTCACCGGTCAGCCCGTGAACCTGACGCTTGGTAGCAAGGCCGCCCATCCGGGGCGTTCGGGGAAGGAGCACATACCCCGTGACACAGGTCCGTCGCTTCGCGTATCTGCTGGTTTGCGCCTTGGTTATCGTCGGCGGCCTGCTCGTCGGCGGGCAGCCAGCGGCCGCGGCCCTGACCGTTTCCATGACCGTCCCGGGCGTCCAATACGTCAGCCAAACGACCGAACCGTCGCCGGTCGGCTGGCGCACGGCGACCACGCCGTACTGCGCCGCCGCGTCGAGCCTCTCGGTGATGAGCGCCTTCGGGCTTGTCGCGCCGAGCGTGAGTCCGCTCCAGACCGCCTTCACGATCGGGTACACCGGGAATTCGCTGCGTGGCGAAGTCGGCCTCGACCCCGCCGGGGTGAGCTACCTCATGAAGTACTACGGCGGCGAGGGCCGCGTGCATATGTACACGAACAAGTGGGTGGCCCTCACGGAGCTCGTCGGACGGCTGAACGCGCGCGTTCCGGTCGTCATGTTTGGCGAGGCCGGATATCACGCGCAGACGGTCTACGGATACCAGGCGAACGCTGCGACCGGCGAGATCACCGGCATCTACGCCCAGGATCCGCTCAGCGGCTTTCGCGGTCTCCTGTCCGCGAACGCGTTCATGACGCAATACCTCTGGTGGGGAAGCCCGTTCAGCTCCGCCGGCAACCTTTGGCGCGGCAACTACGTCTTTGTGAGCTACCGCGAGTTCGCGGGCGGACCCACGCCGGCCCCGAAGAACCAGCCGCCGACGTTCCACTCAGCATGGGTCGGGCAGAGCGCCTATCCGACCCTGGCGCTGGGCGCGACCGCTCCCGCATTCGTGCAGGTGCGGAACACCGGGACCGCGACATGGGTCAAAGGAACTGGGACCGAGGCCCGGATCGGCGTCGTCGGTGACGACTCCACCCTCTCGCAGCTCGGCGTCGCGAACGGCTGGCTCCTCTCGAGCCGGCCGGCCGCCCAGACGGAGGCCTCCGTGGCGCCTGGCCAGGTCGCGACCTTCACCTTCGCGCTGAGCGGCGTCCGGCTCGGCTCGTACCCGCTCCGCCTGCGGCCGGTCATCGATGGCACGACCTGGATGGAAGACCAGGGCATCTTCCTGCAGATCACCGTCAACTAGACGGGGAGGCGGTAGCGCCTCCCGGCACGTTCGATGAGTCCATCGCCGACGAGCGCTTCGGCCAACCGGCCGACCCGCTCGTCGCCGATCTCTTTGGCCAGCGCGGCGCTCGTCATGTCGCGCCGGGTCAAGGCCTTCACGATCGCGCCGCGCACCTTCCGATCGGTGTCCGCGTACGCGGCCGGCCGGAGTGTCTTCGCGCGCGGCACCGCCGTGCCCGCCGGATCGCGCGCGGACGCGCACATCGCGTTCAGCGGACAGCGCGCGCATCGCGGCTTGGGCGTGCAGATCGTCGCGCCAAGATCCAT
>JALYKF010000006.1 GCA_030774905.1 Chloroflexota bacterium | reverse complement strand
ACGCTCGAGCGCTCGATGCGCGACGCGGCCAGCCCCGAGCCGCCGGGGGCGTTCCTGATGCGGCGCTTGAAGGACGCGTTCGACCCTGAAGGCATCCTCGAGCCCGGGCGGTCGGTGCTCGGGTGATCCGTCCGATCGGCTTCCCGAACGCGGACGCGCCGCTGCCGGAGCTCATCTCACGCTGCGTGCACTGCGGGCTGTGCCTGCCGACGTGCCCGACCTTCGCAGAGCTCGGCGTGGAAATGGATTCACCGCGCGGCCGGATCCGGCTCATGAAGAACGTGCACGACGGCCGGCTCGATGCGGATAGCGCGGCATTCGCCGATCACATGGCGAAGTGCCTCGACTGCCGGGCCTGCGAGACGGCGTGCCCCTCCGGGGTGTCGTTCGGAAAGCTCATGGAGGCGGCGCGGTCTCAGGTCGTCGCCGCGCGAAAGCCCAATGTGGCCGAAGCGCTGCTGCGGCGCGCGGTGTTCCGTGGGCTCATCACGTCGCCCGCACGCCTCGCGCTGTTCGCCCGGTTCGGGTACCTCTCGAAGCGCCTCGGCGCCCGCGCGATCCTCCGGATCGTCGGCCTCAAGCGGCTGGCCGAGCTGCTCGATCTCGTGCCGGATGCCGCACCCTCGAGCCGGACGCTGCCTGCCCGCTTCGCCGCGCGTGGCACGAAGCGCGGAACGGTGGCCCTGTTCACCGGCTGCGTGATGCGCGCCGCGTTCGCCGACACGAACGCCGCCACGGCGCGGGTCCTCGCGCGCAACGGCATCGAGGTCCTGGTGCCCGAGGCCCAAACGTGTTGCGGTGCGCTGCACGCCCACGCCGGCGAGCGCGGCGATGCGCGCGTGCTCGCGAAGCGCAACATCGCGCTCCTCGAGCCGCTCGCCGTCGACGCGTTCATCGTCAACGCCGCCGGGTGCGGGGCGAACCTGAAGGAATACGGCTGGCTCTTGAAGGACGATGCGGAGTGGGCGGAGCGCGGCGAGCGGTTCTCGCTCCGGGTGAAGGACGCGAGCGAGTACCTGGCCGCGATCGGCCTCACGGAGGTGCCGGGACCGCTTCGCACGACCGCGGCGTACGACGAGCCCTGCCACCTCCTCCACGGCCAAAAGATCAGCGCCCAGCCGAGAGCCCTCCTCGCGGCCATCCCCGAGCTTCAGCTCGTGCCGCTCGCGGAAGCGGACTGGTGCTGCGGCAGCGCGGGCACGTACAACGTGACGCAGCCCGAGCTCGCGGCCCGGCTCGGCCATCGCAAGGCGCAGCACATCGTTCGGAGCGGCGCCGAGATGATCGTGACCGCCAATCCCGGCTGTCAGATGCAGATCGAAGCCGCGCTCCGCCGCGAGGGCAGCACGACGCCGGTCGTGCACCTCATGGACGTCCTCGACCGCGCGTACGCGTCGCGGTGACCGACGATCGCGGCCGCGTCACGTCTGTCGGCGTCATGGCCCTCGCGCATCTGACCAACGACTCGTACGCGTACATGCTGCCGGCCCTCCTCCCCCTGCTGCTCGGCAAGCTCGGGATCGGCCTCGGCCTCGCGGGCATCCTCGTCACGCTCCATCAGGCCTCGTCATCGTTCACGCAGCCCGTGTTCGGGCACCTCTCGGACCGCGGCGGGCAGACGCGGTGGATGGCCTGGACCGGCGTCGCCCTCTCCGGCGTCGCCGCCGCGGCGCTCGGTCTTGCTCCGAGCATCGCGATCGTCGCCCTCGCACTCCTCGCCGGCGGCCTCGGCACGGCGCTGTACCACCCGGTGAGCGCGGCGCTCGTCGCGGGGTCGGTGCCGGAGCGATCGCGCGGCCGGTGGATGAGCGTGTACATCAGCGCCGGCAACTTCGGACTGCCGATCGGGCCGTTCGCGATCGGCCTCATCATCGCGACGGTGGGCCTCGACGGGAGCTGGCTCGTCGCGGTGCCGGCGCTCGTTCTTGCGCTCCTCGTCTGGCGGAGCGGTCCGCATCTGCCCACGCGCACGGCTGCGCCTGTTGGACTCGGCGCGATCCTGCGCGCGAACCGCCGCATGCTCGCCGGACTCATCTCCGTCTCGGCGACGCGAGCCTGGGCCACGGCGCTCGTGAGCTCGTTCCTTCCCGTGTACGCGGTGAGCCGCGGCGTCTCGATCGTGGATGCCTCGCGCCTCTTGACGCTCTACCTGCTCGCGGGCGCGATCGGCGGCCTCATCGGCGGCTGGCTCGCTGACCGCGTCGGCCGCGACCGCGTGATCGTGGCGAGCCTGCTCTGCGCGGCGCCGTTCTGCGTGCTGCTCGCGCTCCAAGACAGCGTCGGTCCGGCTTTCGTCCTTGCGACCGCTGTCAGCGGGCTGCTCCTGAACGGCTCCTTCGTCGTCCTCGCGGTCCGCGGCCAAGAGAGCATGCCCGGCAGTCTCGGAATGGTGAGCGGGCTGATGCTGGGGCTCTCCATCGGGCTGGGCGGGCTCGCGGTCGCGCCGATGGCGATCGTCGCCGAGCAGGCCGGCATCCCGCCGGTCTTCGTGGCCGCCGGGGCGCTCGCGATCCTCGGTGCCCTCCTCATGCGTGCGGTGCCGGGGGTGCCGGAACGGACGCGGCCGCTCGATGCGCCCGCGCAGGGCGCGGCCTGATGGACCTCGGCGCCCTGGCCTCGGCGGCGCTGCCTGCGTTCGCGGCGAGCGCCGTCGAATTCGTGGAGGCCACGACGATCGTGCTCGCCGTCGGCGTCACCCGCGGCTGGCGCGCACCGCTGTACGGGTCCATCGCGGCGGCGATCACCCTCGCGATCATCATCGCCGCGCTCGGGGTGACCATCGTGAACCTGGTGCCGGAGCAGGCCCTCAAGGCCTTCGTCGGCGCGTTGCTCCTGTTGTTCGGCCTGCGCTGGCTGCGCAAGGCAGTGCTCCGCTTCGCCGGCATCGTCGCGCTGCACGACGAGGAGCAGATCTACGCGCGCGAGATCGCCGACCTGAAAGCGCGAGGCGAGACCCGCACGGGCTTCGACCGCATCGGCGCGCTCGTCGCGTACAAGGCCGTCCTGCTGGAAGGCACGGAGGTCGCGTTCATCGTCATCGCGTTCGGCGCCGGCGGCACCAACGCGTTGAACGCCGCGATCGCCGGCGCCGTCGCTGCGGGCATCCTCGTCATCGCCCTGGGCATCGCGCTGCGGACACCGCTCACGATGGTCCCGGAGAACTGGCTGAAGTTCGGCGTCGGCGCGATCCTGTCGGCATTCGGCGTGTTCTGGTTCGCGGAGGGCCTCGGCGCGAAGTGGCCCGGCGACGCACTCTCCATTCCTGTGATCCTCGGGGTGTTCCTCGCGGCCAGCTGGCTCGCGGCGCGCATGCTCGCCGCGATCGTGCCCGAAGGCGCCGAGGTCGCCGCCAGGAATGTCTAGCGGCGTGCGCGCGGTGTCGGACGCGGTCGTGGGACTGCTGGTGGA
>JALYKF010000005.1 GCA_030774905.1 Chloroflexota bacterium | reverse complement strand
GGCGCCTGGGCTTCGGACTCCAATGCCATGACCACGATGTACTCCTCGTCGCGTATTGACTAGCAGCATGGGCACGCTGGACCGGGGCGACGTCCCCCCGGGGAGGGAATGTCGCGGCCCTGTCGAGCATGAAGTGAAAGGCTGCCTTTGGGCACCCGCCCGAGCGGGCTAGTCGAGTAGCCCGTTCAGCGGCACGCGTCAGCGCGATCGAGCAAAAAGGCGCGTTCCCGGGCGTTCTCGGTGAGCGTCGCGGCCCGTTCGAACTCGGCTCGGGCCTCCCGGATCGGCCCAGCTTCACGAGCAGGTCGCCCCGGACGCTCGGTAGCAGGTGGTACATCTTGAGCGCGGGCTCGTCCGCCAGCCGGTCGACGAGGGCGAGGCCGGCTGCCGGCCCGAACACATCGAACAAGGCAGGGCCGAAATCGACATGCCGGCTACATGTCGATGCTGATCATCCAGTTGATGCCGAACTTTAGGGTCGGCCAGCCAGTGACCATGAACAGTCCGCGAACGAACCTCCATCGGGCATTCACGATGGCTGCACACCGCGACGCGACGATGACCGCACAACAACAACTGCGGAGGTCATCTACATGGCACGAGCCCTCGCGTTCTTCCTGCTCATCGTGGTGCTGATCAGCGTCGTCGGAGGTGTCGCCTACCAGGTCGGCATCGCTGCGGCAGGGGCTGCCGGAGCCACCGGAGCGGTCGCGGTCACTGCGTACCCCTACGCGTATCCCATCGGGTTCGGTTTCTTCCCGTTCTTCGGCCTGCTCTTCCCGTTCCTGTTCCTGTTCCTCATCTTCGGGCTGGTGCGTGCGGCGTCGCACGGCGGCCGCGGGTGGGGTCACGGCTACTCGTCCGACAGGGCCAGAATGTTCGAGGACTGGCACCGTGCGGCGCACGAGCGCGGCACCGCGGGGACCGCGGGGAAGGGCGACAGCTGAGGACCATTCTCGTCGTAGAGGACGAGCCGAAGATCCTGCGTATCGTCCGTGACTACCTCGACCGAGCGGGATTCCGCTCGGTCGAGGCATTGGACGGGCGGACGGCGCTGCAGGTCGCGCAGCGCGACCGTCCGGACCTGGTCGTCCTCGACCTCGGTCTTCCGGACATGGATGGCCTCGATGTCATCCGACGGCTCCGCGAACGCTCGCGCGTTCCCATCGTGATCCTCACCGCGCGGGGCGAGGAATCGGACCGCCTCGTCGGCCTCGAGCTCGGCGCCGACGACTACGTGGTCAAGCCGTTCAGCCCAAAGGAGGTCGTCGCGCGCGTCCGCGCGGTCCTCCGTCGGTCCGAGCAGGCGGCCGAGCCGGGACGCGTCGTGCGCGCGGGAGATGTCACCGTGGATCTCGATCGGATGAGCGTCACCGCCGGCCTGCGCCCCGTCGAGCTCACGCGCACCGAGATCCAGCTCTTGGCGACGTTGGCCCGGCAGCCCGGCCGCGTCTTCACGCGCACGCAGCTCCTGGACGCGATCCACGGGGACGAGGTCGACTCGTTCGAGCGGGCGATCGACGCCCACGTGAAGAACATTCGGCGCAAGCTCGAGGCCGATCCGCGCCGGCCACGGTACGTGCTGACGGTGCACGCGGTCGGCTACCGGTTCGCGGACAGCTAGTGCAAGAGCGGCCACCGTGGTGGCCCGACAGCGAGCCCTGGCCGCAGCCCGGCCGGCGCCGGCACCGGCCCGCACCGAGGGTCATGTTCTTCGGCTGCATGACGTTCTTCATCCTGCTCGTGCTCATCAGCCTGGGCATCGGCTCGCTAGCGTTGATCATCGCGCGCGCGGCCGGCATCGATGTCCCTGCCGCGCCGGTGTCCCTGTCGGGCGCGCTCCCGCCAATGCTGCTGGTCGTCGTGATCGTCGGGATCTTCGTCGTGGGGCGCTCGGTGCGCCGGGCGGCCGTGCCCCTTGGCCAGCTCATGGAAGCGACGACCCGCGTGGCCGATGGTGAGATCGACGTCCGCGTAGAGCGGCGCGGACCGCAGGACGTTCGCCGGCTCATCGACGCGTTCAACACGATGGCCGAGCGCCTGGGTCAGGCCGAGGAGCTGCGCCGCCGGCTGCTGGCCGACGTCGGGCACGAGATGCGCACGCCGCTGACGGTCATCCAGGGTCAGCTCGAGGGCGCCCTCGACGGCGTGTACGAACGCGACGACGCGCACCTCGGCGCGATCCTCGAGGAGACGCGCCACATGTCGCGGATCGTCGAGGACCTGCGCATCCTCTCGCTCGCCGAGAGCGGCGCCCTCCCGCTCGATCGGCGACCCACGGCGCTCGAGGAGATCGTCGACGATGCGATCGACGGCCAGAGCCGAGCGGCCGCGACGGCTGGCGTCACCGTCACCGCAACCTTGCCCGCCGATCTGCCCGCCGTCAACGTCGACCCGACGCGTCTCCGCGAGGTCCTCGACAACGTCCTGACCAACGCGCTCCGCTACTCGCCGTCCGGTGGCAGGGTGATGGTGACCGCACAGCGCGAAGGTCCGAACGTTCGGGTGCTCGTCACGGATACCGGCCGCGGCATACCGCAGGACGAGCTCGCCAGCGTGTTCGAGCGGTTCCATCGCTCCCCCGACTCGCGCGGGAGCGGCCTCGGCCTCGCCATCGCGCGCGACCTCGTGCGCGCGCATGGCGGTGAGATGGATGCCGAGAGCGAGGGTCCCGGTCAGGGCACGACGATCCGCCTCACGCTGCCGATCGCCGTCGACTAGTAGAGGCCTCGAGCCGCAGAGCTATGCGCGGGTGGCGTGCGCCGTTGCGACGTCGCCGATGATCGCCGCAAGCTCCCGGGGGCGCGACCACATCGGCCAATGGCTCGTCGGCAGGTCGATGTAGGTGACGTTGCGCAGATCAGCGAGCCCCGCGACGAAGGCGTACCCCTTCTCGACGGCATCCTTGTACTCCGCAGATGTGTACCCCGTGCAGATGACCGTGCTCGGCATGTCGAGGCGGGCGTCGTTGGTGAGCTCGGCCGCCTCGCGGAGCGCGGCGCCCGGCTCGGGGATGGCTCGCCGCCGGAACGTCGCGAGGTGCTCCGTGGTGAGCCCGTCGAGGTTCTCCCCCGACGCGAGCTCCTCCGGCGAGGGCAGCGCCTTCTCCACACCGGCGAAGTCGGGATCGAGCGCGCCCTTGGCCGGACCGGTGTCGACGTACACCATCGCGGCGATCAGCTCCGGGCATCGATCGCTCGCGCCGTATCCGGACGCCCCGGCGCCGCTGTGCACCGCGAGCACGACCGGACGCCCGGCCTTCTTGACCGCGTCGCAGATCGCGTTGACATGGTCGGCCATCGTGATCGCGGATCGGTCGGCGTCGATCGACTCGAGGCCGGGCAACGTCGAGGCCGTGACGTCATGGCCGTCGGTCCGCAACGCGGCCGAGACCTCGTCCCACGCCCACGCGCCGAGCCAGAACCCGGGGACCAGGATGATCGGAGCGGGAGTCATTCCTCGATGCTACGGCGCGATACTCGCGCCGTGTACGACACACCGCTATCGATCGATCAGCTCCTGACCGCGCTCGCGGAGCAGCCAAAGGCCATCGCCGAGCTGACGGCGGGTCTGCCGCGAGCTCGACGGCATGGTTCTCCGAGCCGCGATGAGTGGTCCCTCAATGACGTGCTGGCCCATCTCCGTTCCTGCTCGGATATGTGGGGCACGTACATCGCGATGATCATCACCGAAGACCGGCCAACGATCCGGGCGATGAATCCCACGACGTGGATCAAGAGCACGAACTATTCCGAGCTGGAATTCGCACTTTCGTTGCGCGCCTATACACGGCAGCGCGCCACGCTGTTGTCGCTCCTGCGATCGTTGCCGAAGTCAGGCTGGTCACGTAGTGCGACGGTGACGGGCGCCGGGAGGCCACGCGAACGGACGGTGCTCGAGTACGCGCGGTGGCTCGCGAACCACGAGCGATCCCACCTGAAGCACATCGGGCGCCTCGCCGGCGCATAGCCGGACGCGATGACCGGTGTGGTCAGAGGATCGCGGAGGTCACGGTGGGTCGGTTCGTCGTGGGCGATGGACGCTTCGCCCCGCGCCACGGCGTGCCGAGGATCGGCAGGAGGTACCGGTCGAGGCCGATGTAACCAGACGTCTTCCACGCGAGGACCAGGAGGAAGCCGAGCAGGAGGAGCACCGGGTTCGTGCTGGCGGTACCGGCAAGCATGTAGTTGAGGTTCATGAACGCGCCGGCGACGGCCGCGATGCCAACGAAGGCTCCGAAGATCAGGCCGAGTCCGACGGCGACCTCACCGAAGGCGATCAGCTTTCCGAAGAAGCCCTCCCAGTGGTTGTTCACCATGAATTGGATGAATCCGCTGTACCAGTCGTACGTGATGACCGGCTTCGCCGGAGCGACCGGCGTGGCGGCGATCCGCTGCCAGAAGGCATAGATCCCGGCGCCATCGATGATGTAGTTCGTCTTGGCGCCTGCATCGATGACCTTATGCCAGCCGGCGTCGAGCCAGCTGAATCCGACGTACATCCGGACGACGAACCAGAGCGGCGCGAGCCGCCGGTCGGAGAAGAGCACACGCGCCAGGGGCGGGTCAGCGACGACGGTGTCCTTGTGGATGATCTGCGATTTCACCGGTGTCTCCGTTCTCTAAAGGATGCGCTACGCGGTCGTGGTCAACGTGGTGTAGAGGTCGCGAGTGCCGACGTAGGCGATCGTCGCGAGGATGAACGCGAACGCAATGCCGGGGATCAGGAAGAAGCCGTCCAAGGACGGGCCCCACTCCTTGATCGTCGCGAACACACTGCTCCCTGGGAATGTCTCGCTCGCGAAGTACGCCGCGAAGGCGGCGGTCCCGCCGACGATGAGGAAGTCGTAGCGGGATGTCCTGGCGCCCAGGACCTGGACGGCGACGCCCGCGAGCAGGGAGAGGATGACGATGGCTGCGAAAACTGCGACGCCCATTTCGTTACCTCCGTTCCAAGCGTGCTGGGATCACGATGAACGTGTCACGGACGACCGGACAGGGCCACTCGGCCCCCCGGATCAACCCTGACGAAGCTGCCTAGTTGACGAGCCAGCCGCGTTCGTCAGTCATCCGGGTAATACCGTCAGGCCGACACGATGAGCGCGGTGACCATCCCGAACATCCCGGTCTGGCCCTCGGCGTGCCCAAGGATGTGGCAGTGGAACGCCCACGCCCCGACGGCGTCCGCGAGGACGATCGCGTCCCACCGCTCGCCGGGCGCAACGTTCAGGGTGTCGCACTTGAACGGCGCCGGCAGCGGATAGCCGTCCCGCGCGAAGACCTCAAAGGTCAGGCCGTGGAGGTGGATCGGGTGGATCATCTGGCCCTCGTTCATGAAGCGGAACCGGACCTTCTGCCCGAGCTTCGCGGTGTATGGACTCGTGGCCGGGAAGCCCTTCCCGTTGATCGTGAACCCACCGAGGGCATCGTTGAGGATGAACAGCTCGTCCTTGTCAAAGGACGGGTCCACGCTCCTGTCTTTCGGCACCACGATCAGGGGCCCAAGCAAGCCGAGGCCGACCTGCTCCGTCGCGTTGTGGTGCGAGTGGTACATGTGGCTGCCGAACGGCCCGGCCGTGAACTCATACACGTAGGTCGCGCCCGACTTGATCGGCGGCTGGGTGAGGAACGGCACGCCGTCCTGCGTGTTGGGGACCCGCTGCCCGTGCCAGTGCACGCCCGTGCTCTCCGCAAGACCGTTCTTCACCGTCACGCGGATGCGCTCCCCTTCGGTCGCTCGGATGATCGGTCCGGGGATCTGGCCGTTGAACGCGAGCGCGCTAATAGACTGGCCGGGGGTGACTTCCCACTTCAGCGGCGCGCACGTGAGGGCGAACTCCCGCACGCCGCCCACGACGGTCGACGGCAGCTCCTGCAATCCGGCATCCTGCGTCTTGGCGGGGAACGCCTTGACCGCCGCTTCCATCAGTGCGTCGTGATCGATCGGGGCTCCCGATGGACCCGGGCTCGCGGCAGCATGCAGGGAGTGGTCGACCGACGGCTGCGGCGTAGCGCTGGGCGACGCGAGGGCCACCGCGGCCGCGGGTAGGTTCCGCGTCGCACCGAGGACGGCCACGCCGAGCGCGCCACCGAACGCCACGCCCATGACGCCGAGCAGCGTCCGCCGAGCGAAGATGCTCTCGGGATCGGGCGGCTCAGGTGCCTGCGTGCTCTGCTGGTCCATGCGTCGAACCTAGGGATTGCGCGGCGCGGCACCAACGGTCAGAGGTCCCGACTCCAAGGGCCGAACGGCCCCCGGTGAGAGGGGGCTAGAGGCGCGGCTTGTGTTTCGCCATGTATGCGGCGGCCTCGGCGCGGCGCGAGAGGCCGAGCTTGTCGAGGATCCGGCTCACGTAGTTCTTCACCGTCTTCTCGGATAGGAACAGCGTTTCCCCGATATCGCGATTGGTCTTGCCCTCGGCCAGCCCGGTAAGGACCTTGCGCTCCTGCTCGGTCAGCGATGCGAGCACCGGATCCTCCGCACGGGTCTCTCGTAGGCGCTCGAGGACCTTCCCCGTCACATCCGGGTCCAGCAGCGAGCGTCCCGCGGCAACGGCCGTGATCGCGTCCACGACGGCCTGGCCGCGAGTCTGTTTGAGCAGATAGCCCGAGGCGCCCGCGATGATCGAGGCGAACAGCGCCTCGTCATCCGCATACGAGGTGAGCATGATCACCTTGACGTCCGTGCTCGCCTCGCGGATGGAGCGGCACGCCTCCACCCCGCTCCCGTCAGGAAGGCGCACGTCCATGATCACGACATCGGGCTTCGAGCTGGCGGCGAGGGCGATCGCGTCGGCGACGGTGCCCGCCTCGCCAACGACGGTCATCGTGGCCTGCCGACCGATGAGGCCGCGGAGGCCCTCGCGGACCACCTCGTGATCGTCACAGATGAGGACTCGGGTGCTCACGCGACCACCGCCCCGCTCCGATCCGGGATCCGCAGCTCCAGCCGTGTCCCCGCACCGGGCGACGACGTCACGTCGAGCCGCGCGCCGGCGTTGAACGCGCGCTCGCGCATGTTGCGCAGACCGAGGCCGCCGACGGCGCTCGCGGTGTCGTAGCCGACGCCGTCGTCGCTGACCTGGAGGACGACCGCCTCACCGTCGCGCTGCAGGGCGAGCCGAACGCGGCGTGCGCGAGCGTGGCGCGCGACGTTGGCGAGCGCGTCAGCGGCGACGTAGAAGACCGCCTCACGCCCGGCTTGGTCCAGGCCCGCCTCGGCCGCGGGTTCGACGACCACGTCCACGGCGAGCAGTGCGTTCGTCGCGATCTGCGACCCCAACGTCGGAAGTGACTCGCTCAGCGGCCGGTCGGAGCCCCGGATCGGCCGGAGGCCCAAGACGTAGTTGCGAAGGTCGGCGATCGCGGCGTTGAGGCGATCGACCGCACGCCGCAGCTTCGCTTTCACTTCGTGTGGCGCCGTGTCGGCACGTTCCGCGACGTCCTCCAACTGCAGGCTCAAGCCGTAGAGCACCTGGATCGCGCCGTCGTGCAGAT
>JALYKF010000004.1 GCA_030774905.1 Chloroflexota bacterium | reverse complement strand
GTCTTCGGGGACGCGAACACGGGATACGCGACCGTTCGCGGCGGCATCCAGCGCACTACCGATGGCGGCCTGCATTGGACGGGCCTCGCGACACCGGGAACGCGTGCCACAACGCCGTGAGCCCTATGCCGCGCGGAGCAAGTCGAGTCCGCCCTCGCGCACGCAGAGAGTGTTCGAGGGGCGGACGGCGCGTCCAAGTCCCGTCTTCCGCTCAGTAGGCCCCTTCGGCAGCCCCCGCCCAGCGAAGCACCCGCAGGCCGCGCAAGGTGTTCCAGCGGCTGGGTCGGCCATCGCGCTCGTCCATGTCGAACGCGAGATCGCGGAGACGCGCGTTGACCAGCTCGCTCTCGTGTGGGTTCTCGAGCGGCCAACGACCTTCGGGGTCACGCTTGGAGCGGACCAGCTCGATGGCCTCGGCCAGCCGGGCATCCGGCTTCACGCGCGCGGCGCGCAGGTAGTCGAGTCCGCGCAACGCGTCGTAGTGCCAGCCGGTCGGGAATGAGAATCGCGTGTAGGCCGGATCGATGAACTCCCCGGTCGACAGCCTGCGCAGCATGCGGCGTTCGAGCAGGTATTCCTGCCCGCGTTCGAGCGCCGCGGTCACCCTGGGCGAGCCGCCGGTCGCCTGCGCGTACTCCAGAAGGCCCTCGAGGACGTTGATCGTGGTGTCGAATGATCCGCGGGTCGAGCCATTCTCCTGTTCGCAGTTCCACCCGCCATCGGCCATCTGCTCGCCGAGCAGCCGCTCGACGATCGGTGTCACGTCCAGCCCGAAGCAGGAGCCAAGCGTCACGACGCGCCCGTTGATGCACGGCTCCACCTCGCCCGCGAGCACCCGCGTGCCGTGCCATGGGCCGCGCGAGTGCCACGTCGCGTTGTCGCGGACGAGCGCGATCGCGTTGCGCGCCTGCTCGCTCGAAGGGTCGAGGCCCATGTCGCGGAGCATCAAGAGCGCGAGGAGTGAGGGCCACTCCGAATCCGACCTACCGGTCTCCCACAACCCATCCGCCCGCCGGAGCGCGAGGAGGCGAGCGCCCCAGCCTTCGGTCGCAACCCGGGCCCGCTCCGCGGTGACCTGTTCGGCCGGCGCGTCGGTCAGGTCGCGCATCACCTGCCAGCGGATCGATGGGTCCGAGTCGAGCAGCCAGTCGATGACCGACACGAATCTTCCCCCGCGGCCCTAGAGCGGCCGGCCGATCAGCCAGTGATGGCCGAACGGATCCGCGACGCGACCCTGCCGCATTCCGTAGGACTGATCCGCGATCGGGAAGACGACGGTCGCACCAGCGCTGACCGCCTGCGCAGCGACCGCGTCGGGATCGTCCACAACCAGGCTCAGGCGAACGCTGGTGCCGGTCAAGGTCTGCGGGCTGACGTTGAAGGCGGATGGGTTCTCGTCGACGACGAAGAAGCGCTGTTCGTCGATCGCGAGCTCTGCGACGATCTGACCGCCGGTTGACCGGACTGGCGGTGCGACCTCGCGAGCCCCAAAAGCCCGCTGGTAGAAGCCGATGGCCGCCGCGGCATCGCGCACCGTCAGCATCGGCGTCAGCGTGGTGCCCATCCCCTACTGCCCCCGGAACAACAGGATCGCCGCCGTGAACCCGTGCAGGAAGTTCTTCCCCGCGACCGGCCCGATCTCCCCGGCCGCGAAGAATCCGGCGACCGGCACATCGCCGAACGCGCGCCGGACCGCCGTCACGTCGTGATCGGGCTGTCCGAACAGCGCTGATCCCCGCCCGTTGCACGAGAAGAGGAGTGCACCCGCAACGTCGCCCGGCCGGGCAGCGCGCTCGCGCGCCAGCACGTCGCGAAGATCCTCGCGCGCGGACTCGGCGTCGCGCACCTGAAACTGCACCGTGCGTCCGACCTCGACGAGGTCGCTGATCGCGATGGCACCGGAATCGCGGTCGACCCCAACGACGTTGCGGACGAGGAAGTCGCCGCGTCCGAGCTCCGGCTTCGTCTCGGTGATCGCGCTGCCGACATGCAGTCCGCGGCGGATGAGCAGCTGATCGCGCTCGGTCGCCTCGTTGTAGAGCTCCTCGATCCGCGACATCGCGGACGCGCCGCCGATCTCGAACAGCACGTTCCGTTCGGCCCGCGTGACGGCGTACGTCCTCCCCACTGGGCGGCACCCTTGCGACACGACCGTCGTCATCCCGCCACCGGTGAGGATCGCACCGACCGCGCCGTCGCGCAGGATCTCGTCGTTGAAGTAGAGCGAGTTCCGCCCCGCTTCGAGGCCGCCTGAGGCCATCCCACCGACGATCGGAATGTCCGCGCCGGCGTCGTTGAGGTGATCGAGCAGTACGTCCGCCGGGAACGAGAACGGATCGGCGAGCATCAGGATCACGGGCTCTGCCTCGGGTCCCGGGAGGTCTTCGAGCCCTTCCACGATGGCGTGATCGTCCTCGCGCTGGAAGGTCAGGCGGAAGGGTTGCACGCCAATGCCTGGGAGCGAGGCCGCCCACGCGGCGACGGCCGGTGCGTCCTCGATCTCGCGCGCGCCACCGATGACCCCGCCGGCGGAGCACCCCAAGACCGTTGCGCCCTCGACGCGCTCCGTCGCGATATCGATGATGGCGCGCTGCACGTCCTCGTGCTGCGGCGCGACGAACAGGAGCACGAGGTCAGCGGGCTCGCCACCGAGCTGCGCGAGCGCGTCGTTCAGGGCCGCCCGTGCGGCCTCGCGCCCATCCTCGTGTGTCGAGAGTCCGGCGCCGACGCGCGGGCGGGTCCGCGTCGTGGTCGCGGTTGCAGCCCGATAACTGCTCACGAGATCGAGCGTACCGCGCGCGGGAAGGGCCGGTGGTGCTAGTTGGGCCGGAGGGCGAGCCGCACGACGCGGCCCCGGGTCGCGACCTTGCGCGCGATCGCCCGCTCATCGATGAACGGGGCGGCAGCCGCGGCACGCCAGACGTGCCCGAGCGTCTCGCCGCGCGGGCAGAGCATGAGCGCGCCACTGTCGACGGACACGATGGCCGAGCTCGGGTCGGTCTGGTGCGTCTCGCGGATGCACACGAAGTCGAGAAGCCGTCCGTCGTTCATGACGCGCAGT
>JALYKF010000003.1 GCA_030774905.1 Chloroflexota bacterium | reverse complement strand
GACCACCACCGTCGCTTCGCGAGGTGCGCACGCGGAAGCCGTTCGCCGTGCGGTCGACTGCGTCGATCGACGCGTGCACCAGCACTACGCCGCCCCCAAGGACGTGGTCCTCGTACGGCTGCACGTACCGTGCGCGCACGCCGACGAGCGACCTCGACACGACGGAGAGGGTGACCGGCCGGGGCGACGCGAGGATGATCTGCTTGGCCCAGGGCAGGAACCCGTTCGCGAGCTCGAAGGCCGAGACCTCTTTGCCGATGATGAGGATCCGCTTGCCGGCGTAGGTCTCGGGCGCGCGCGTGTCCGCGTAGTGCGGGACGGCGTCCATGCCGGGGATGTCGGGCTTCCATGGCTGCGAGATGCCGAACGCGAAGACGGGCACCCGGCAGCGGTACTCGCCGTCGGTCGTCTCGAGCACGAACCTCTCACCCTCCCGGCGCGTGGCCGTCCACCGGCAGCCGAACCGCACGGCGATCCCGGCCTCGCGGGCGAACGTCGCGAGGTTCTGCTCCATCTCGGCGCGCGCGGGGAAGTACGACGAGCCGTCCATGAGCCCCGGTTGGATCGCGCGCAGGCGGTCCTCCTCGCCGATGAGCGAGTTCCAGTCGTAGCGCTCGTAGAACCGCGTGCCCCGCTCCTCGGGCGCGTATGGCTTCGTCCACGAGAGCAGACGCTGGAAGAACGGCCACTTGCGGAACATCCCGCCGGGCGACGGATCCGCGGAGATGACGGCGTGCGGAATGCCGGCCCGGCCGAGCGAATACGAAAGCTGCAACCCGCCGGGTCCGCTGCCAACGACGACGACCGGGTACTCGCCAGGTGGATGGACGGTGGCTACGTCCGCCAGCTGGTCGCCTTCTGGAGCTTCCGGGCCTCGGCCTTGAGCATCCGGTACAGGACCGTGGGGTGGCCGAGCATGAACGCTTCCAACGCCGGCGCCGGGATGATCGCGCAGCGAAGGACGTGGAGCGCGACGATATCCGCGACCGGCGGCTCGCCGAGCAGTGCGGAGATCTCGCCGAAGAACTCGCCCCGTCCGAGCGTGCCGTAGTCCTTCCCGCTGACCCGGATCGCCGCCTCGCCCTCGAGGATGATGTAGAACGCCGATCCGCTGATGCCCTGACGGATGATCCGCTCGCCCTCCGCGTACCGGCGTTCCTCGACGATGTGGGCGATCGAGTTCAGTTCGGCCGCGCCGACGTCGGCGAACAACGAGTTCCCTGCCAGGGTCTCGGTCAGCTCGCTTCGTGCCGTGGCCATGCCGCAGGTCTAACGGGCGGACGGGCGAGGTGGCAACCACCCGGTCGCGAGCGGACAATTCACCCCATGGCGACCGGGCCGCTGCCCCGCGGCACCCTGACCTTCCTGTTCACCGACATCGAGGGCTCGACGAAGCTGCTCAACGCCCTCGGCACGGATCGATATCACGAGGTGCTCGAGGCGCACACGGAGGCGCTCCGGAAGGCCTTCGCGAAGGGATACGAGGTGCGCATCGAGGGCGATGCGCTGTTCATGGTGTTCGCGACGGCGCAGGACGCGCTCGAAGCCGCCGCCGGCGGGCAGCGTGCGCTCGGCGCGACCACATTCCCGCACGGCGCGACGGTACGCGTCCGGATGGGGATGCACACGGGCGAGGGCACGCCGGCGAGCGAGCGCGCGGGCGCCGACTACGTCGGGATCGACGTACACCGGGCAGCGCGGATCGCCGCGATCGCCCACGGCGGCCAGGTTCTCGTGTCCGGCGCGACGCGAACGCTCGCGGGCGCCGATCTGCCCGTGGGCGTCGCGCTTCGCGACCTCGGTGAGCATCGGCTCAAGGACCTGACCCATCCGGAGCAGGTGTTCCAGCTCGTCATCGACGGCTCGCCCAACGACTTTCCCGCGCTTCGCACGCTCGATCGCACGCCGAACAATCTCCCGACACAGGCGACCACCTTCATCGGCCGCGAGAAGGAGATCCGCGAAGGGTTGCGCCTCCTGGACAGAACGCGGCTGCTCACGCTCACCGGACCAGGCGGGACGGGCAAGACGCGCCTGTCGCTGCAGATCGCCGCGGAGGCAGGCCCGCAATTCCCCGACGGAACGTTCTGGGTCCCGCTCGCGCCGCTCAGCGATTCGGACCTCGTCCCATCGACCATCGCGCATTCGCTCGGCGTGCAGGTGGGCGGCAACGAGTCGCCGCTCGCGCGCGTCGCCGAGCACCTGCGCGACAAGCGGATGCTGCTCGTGCTCGACAACTTCGAGCAGATCCTCGCCGCCGCGCCGGCCGTCACGACGCTGCTCGATGCGGCACCGCTCCTGAAGGTGGTGACCTCGAGCCGGGCGCCCCTCCGTCTCGGCGGCGAGCAGGAGCTTCCCGTGCCACCCCTCGAGCTCCCCGATCCCGAGCGGCTGCCGTCGTTGGAGGTGCTCGCGCAGTCCGACGCAGTGCGGCTGTTCATCGAGCGCGCGCGCGCGGTGAAGCCGGACTTCATGGTCACCGCGCAGAACGCCGCAGCGGTCGCCGAGATCGTGTTCCATCTCGACGGCCTGCCGCTCGCGATCGAGCTCGCCGCCGCCCGCGTCAAGCTGCTCACACCGCAGGCGATGCTCCCGCGGCTCAAACAGGGACTCGACCTGCTCGCGAGCACGGCGCGCGACCGGACCGATCGCCAGCGCACGCTCCGCGGCGCGATCGCGTGGAGCTACGACCTCCTCGATCCGGGCACGCAACGGCTCTTCGCCCGCTGCGCCGTGTTCGTGAACGGGGCGATGCTCGAACAGCTCGAGGTCGTGTCCGGCCCTGCGGGCGACGTGGGCCGCGAGCCGCTCGACGGGCTCAGCGAGCTCGTCGACCAGAGCCTTCTCCGCCAGACCGAGGTCGACGGCGAGCCGCGGTTCCGGATGCTCGTGACGATCCGCGACTACGCGCTCGAGCGCCTGGCGTCCACCGGCGAGCACGACGAGATCCGCCGGCGGCACGCCGATAGCTACCTCGCGCTCGCGGAACGCATCGCGCCGGAGCTCCAGGGCGCGGATCAGAAGCGGTGGCTCGATGCGGCCGAGCGGGACCACGACAATTTCCGCGCCGCGCTCGACCACGTCATCACGCGCGCGCGGATCGCGGAGGCGTCGCGACTCGTGTTCGCGCTCTGGCGGTTCTGGCAGGTGCGCGGCTACCTTCGCGAAGGGCTGACCTGGGCCGAGCGCGTGCTCGCATTGGACGGCGCAGCTCCGCTCATCCGGATGCGGACGCTCGAGGCGGCGGGCGGCCTCGCGTACTGGATGGGCGACGAGCGCATGTTCACGTACTACACCGAGGCCCGCGAGCTCGCCCTGGCCCACGGTGTACCAGAGGACAAGGCCAAGGCCGCGTACAACCTGTCGTTCGCGCTGATGATCCCCGCGCTCGATCTCAAGGCCGCCGGTGTCCTGCTCGAGGAGGCGATCGCGGGATACCGCGCGCTCGGTGACAAGGCAGCGGTCGGCCGGGCGGCGTTCGCGTACGCGAACGTCCTGGCGCAGGGAGATCGAACGCGCGACGATCTCGTGAAGGCCCGCGGTTTCGTCGACGAAGCGCTCGCGAACCACCGGACGCTCGGGAACCAATTCGACCTCATGTGGGACCGTCACATGGCCGCGTTCATCGATCTGAAGCTGGGCGAGCTCGAGAAGGCGCGCGCCGGATGGACCGAGGCGACGGAGGCGTTCGTCGCGGCGGGCGACACCAGCGGCATCGTCCTCATGCTGAGCAACTTCGCGGAGCTCGCGAAGGCCGCGGGCGACCTCGAGCGTCACGATGTGCTCGTCGGTGCCTGGACGGCGCTCGCTGACCAGAACGGTGTCGGGCTCACCCGGTTGTTCGGCGCGAGCGAGGGCCGGTCGACAGCCGCCGACATCCCGCCCGAGCGTCAGCCGGCGCTCCAGCGCGGCCTCGCGATGAAGCCCGAGGCTGCCGTCCAGTACGCGCTCGCGACGGAGGTCGCGAAGCCCGTCTAGCTCAGCCGATATTCTTGCGTTCTTCGCCACCGAAGGAGATCGATGTGCTCGCCGTGAAGGACCGCGCGTACCCGAATAGCCACGTC
>JALYKF010000002.1 GCA_030774905.1 Chloroflexota bacterium | reverse complement strand
ACCGGGAATCCGGCGACGATCAGGTACAGCTTGAACGGGCGCTCGTTGAACAGGTTGTCCGACAGGATCGCCGGGGCGACGAAGCCGAGGCCCGCGTACAGGCCGATGATCGCGCCGCCGAGCAGGGAGCGGGCACCCGCCAGGCCGATGATCCAATCGAGCGTGATCGCGCTCACGAGCGCGCCGACCGCCGTGATCACGTAGAGCAGGGGGCTCGCCACGCCGCTCATCGGGGTCTTGTCGACTCGCATGGCCGTCCACGGCTTTGAGAACAGCAACGGCGAGAACCACAGCGCGCCGAGCGCCATGTTCACGACGACGGCGACGATGATGGCGATCCAGTTCACGGCATCCTCCCCCTCGGCCTCGGCGCGGCGCCGGGCGGCGCGAGCATACGACCCCAGCTTCGGCGGAAGGGCCAATAATCGAGGGATGCCACTCAGCTCCACCGACCGCGCGAAGCTCCCGGCGAGCGCCTTCGCGTACGTCGACGCGGCCGGTCGCCGGCGTCTGCCGATCCATGACGCGTCGCACGTGCGGAACGCGCTGTCGCGCTTCGATCAGACGGTCTTCGAAGACGACGGCGCACGAGAGAAGGCGCGCCAGCGGCTCCTCGCGGCGGCAAAGCGGTACGGCATCGTGCCCATCGGGTTCTTCGACGGGCAGCTGCGGAAGGAGCGGCTGCAAGCCGAGACGCGCGGGCGTGCGACGGACGTCGCGAGCCTGCCGCGGGGCACGGTGACATTCCTGATGACCGACATGGAAGGATCGACCACGCTGCTTCGCACGCTCGGCGATCGCTACGCGAAGCTGCTTCGCGACGTGCGCACGCTCATTCGCGCCAGCGTCCGCAAGGCCGGCGGCCACGAGGTCGACGCGCGGGCGGACGAGTTCTTCGCCGCGTTCCGGAAGCCGGCGCAGGCGCTGGATGCGGCGCTGGCGATCCAGCGCGCGCTGCAGGCGCGGGCATGGCCCGACGGTGTCGAGGTCTCCGTGCGCACCGGCATCCACACCGGTCGGACGACCGTGTCCGAGACCGGCTACGTCGGCATCGGCGTGCACACCGCATCGCGCGTCTGTTCCGCCGGACACGGGGGGCAGATCCTGCTCTCGACCGCGGCCCGGGACGCGCTGGACATTCCCCGCGCCGACGGCATCACCTTCAAGGCGCTCGGCCGCTACACCCTGGCGGGGCTCGCGGAGCCGGAGGCGATCTCACAGGTCGGCGCGACGGATCTCCAGGCGAAGTTCCCGAAGCTGCGCGTGCCGAGTGTGCGAGGACGCTAGCGCTTCGCGCTGGGCTGGCTCACATCCTTCAACGTATCCCCCGCGGCACTGTTCGACTCATGGCGTGCGAGCTGCCCGATCACGAGCATGCCCACGAGCTTTCCACCGTCGACCACGGGCAGCCGCCGGACCTGCTTGTCGGACATGAGCTTGGAGGCCTCGGCCGCTGTTGCGTCTGGACCGACGGTCGCCGGCCCCTTGGTCATGATCTCGGACATCTTGAGCGTGGCGGGGTCCTTCTTCTCGGCGACCGCGCGTAGGACGATGTCACGGTCGGTGACGATGCCGACGAGCTTCCCGTCCTGGACCACCGGCAGCGAGCCACAGTCCTCACGCTTCATCAGCGTCGCCGCCTCGGTGCATGTGGAGTCGGGTCGCAGGGTCTTGGGGTCGCGCGTCATCAGCTCTTCGACCTTCACTGAATCCTCCTTGTGGGTGTCCTACCTCTTATGAGCACACGGCGCGCCGCGACAAGTTGCCTGCTCGCCGGCTGAGCCACCGTTCGAGCAGTGCCCCGATCGTTCGGTGACCAGACACCAGTTGGATCATCGCCGGATCAGCGGCGGCGGAGCGCGTGTCGACCGCGGGCGTTACGGCGTTCCCATCAACGATGGGAAGACGATCGGTGCTGCTCCTCCGCGTTGGGACCGGGGCTTTCTTGCTCGCTGTCGTGATCTCGCTCACGGCGACGCACCCCGATAGCGTCGCGGGCCAGGCCGCCGTCGCCGTCAGCGACGTCGCGACCCGCGCGGTCGCCTATGCCCGAGGCGTGCCGCGCACTGACGGCCGGACCACCGAGGCGCTGAATCCCAAGGTCATCCGCCAGACCGCCACGTACGCCGCGGTACCGGCACCGATGGCCCCTGGCGAGACCCGGGCGATCGCAGTGACCGTGCGCAATCAAGGCAATGACGCGTGGGAACGGACCGGCGACCACGCCGTGCGCCTTGCCTATCACCTGTACGACTCCACAGGCACGCTCGTGGTGTGGGATGGACCGCGCTCGAGCATCCCGTCCGATGTCGCGCCGGGCGGCGACGCGACCGTCGCGATGCAGCTCACCGCGCCATCACTGACCGGCGTGTACACGGTCCGGCCCGATCTCATTCGCGAGGGCCAGGCCTGGTTCTCGGCGAGCGATGCCGCCGCAGGCACGTTCGCGCTCCGCGTCACCACCGACTTCGACGCGGGCTACGGAACGACCACCGCTCCGGCGACGATCGTGCCGGGCGGCGCTGCGCCGATCGAGGTGCGCGTGCGCAACGCCGGCTTGCAGACGTGGCCGGCGGGTGGCCCGGCGCCGGTCCGCCTGGGCTACCACTGGCTAGACGGGACACCCCTGGCCGTCCAGTGGGACGGAACGCGCGCGCTGCTTCCCCGCGACGTGCGGCCGGGTGACGAGGTCACGCTCACGGTCTCGGTGCGCGCGCCGCGGGCCGAGGGGACATTCATCCTCGCGTGGGACATGGTCCAGGAAGGCGTCGGGTGGTTCTCCGGCCACGCGGTCCCAACGAAGCACGAGCTCGTGCGCGTGCAGGACGGCGTCACGTTCTACGGAAAAGGGTGGGGTCACGGCATCGGGCTCTCGCAGTGGGGCGCCCAGGGCTGGGCCGAGGGCGCGACCGGCGTGCGACTCACCGGCGAGCAGATCGTCGCCAAGTACTTTCCCGGCGCGGAGCTCGCGACGCAGCCGATCACGAAGCCGTTCCGGGTCCTGCTCTCCGCGCCGTCGACGGGCTGTGTCGGACGGACCATCGATGACGTCGCCCGCATGCACTCGGCCGGCGGGATGCGGCTGGTGAACACGCTCGACCCGAGCGTCGTGTACTTCGACCTCGGGCCTGATCAGCCGCTTCGGGTGTGGACCGATGGCGACGCGCTCTATGCGCGCGACGACACCGGGCGCACGTCCCGGCTGAACGCGGACGAGTCCTTCACGCTCATGCCGAAGCAGGGCTGGGACCCGATCGCGATCGACCAGAAGGGCCTCGCCTACCGCGGCAACCTCGGGTTCCAGGTGCGCGACGGGTCGGCGTTGCGGGTCGTGAACTACGTGTCGTCCGACGACTACATGCAGGGCTCGCTGCCGAGCGAGATGCCGAGCCAGTGGGAGATCGAGGCGCTGCGCGCGCAGGCCATCACGGCGCGCACGTACGCCGCGTGGCGGCAGGCGACGGCGGGCGACCGGACGTGGGACGTGCGCGACGACACCGCGGACCAGTGCTATGGCGGACGCACGGCCGAGAACCCGCGCACCACCGCTGCGGTGGCGTCCACCGCCGGGCTCATCCTGACCTACGGCGGCGCGCCGATCCGCGCGCTCTACTCCTCGGCCGACGGCGGGATCACCGAGAACGTGGGTTGCGTGCTCGAGGCCGAGCGCGTCGGCACGACCTGGCGGTGCCAGGACGGGTGGCCCTACCTCGCGGTCGCGACCGACCCCGGCGAGATCGCCGCGTACGACGCCCGCGGACCGATGCCCCACACGCTCTGGTCACGCTCGTTCAGTGGCGCCGTGATCCGCGAGCAGATCATCGAGGACTACGGCATCGACATCGGGGACTTCGTCTCCATGGAGTTCAACATGAGCCCCGGCGGTCGGCCCATCTCCGTCCGCGTGCGCGGCACGGATGGCCGGGTCGATCTCAAGGGTGATCGCTTCCTGCGCACGACCCTCGGCCTCAAGAGCACCCTGGTCCGCACGATCCCGTTCTAGCGCGCGGCCTCCGGAGCGCCGACTAGAGTCGGGCGGCATGACCGGAGCGCGGATGCGCGTCGCGATCGGCGGCATGGCCATCGAGTCGAGCACCTTCAGCCCGCATCGGAGCGGCGCCGCCGATTTCACCGTGGTGCGCGGCCCCGAGCTGCTCGCGCGATACGACCGGCTGCCGGCGCACATCGACTGGCTGCCGCTCGTTCACGCGCGGGCGCTGCCGGGCGGCGCCGTCGAGCGCGAGTTCTACGAGGAGATCAAGGCCGAGCTCCTGGAGGGCCTGCGGCGCGCGGCGCCGTTGGACGGGCTGTTCTTCGACATCCACGGTGCGATGACCGTATCCGGCATGACCGATGCGGAAGGGGATCTCGCCGCCGCGATCCGCGATGCCGTCGGGCCGCGATGCCTCATCTCCGCGTCGATGGACCCGCACGGGAACATGTCGCGCCACCTCGCCGGCGCCCTCGATCTCGCGACGTCCCACCGGATGTCGCCGCACGAGGACGCGCCGCAGACGAAGATCCGCGCGGTGACGAACCTGGTCGCGTGCCTCGACGGCGGGACCCGACCGCGCCGCGCGTGGGTCCGCGTGCCCGTGCTGCTGCCCGGCGAGCGCGCCTGCACGCGCGACGAGCCGGCTCGGGGCATCTATGGATCGCTGCCGTCGATCGCATCGCGCGACTGCATCATCGACGCCGCGGTCTGGATCGGCTACGCGTGGGCGGACGAGCCGCGCTGCAGCGCCGCGGTGGTCGTGACGGGCACGGACGAAGCGGCGGTCACGGATGCCGCGCGGGAGCTGGCGCAGCGGTACTGGGACGCGCGAGCGCGATTCGCCTTCAGCGCGCCGGCGGCCGAGGCCGCGTCGTGCATCGCGAATGGCCTCTCCCAGACGGAGCGGCCGTTCTTCATCAGCGACTCGGGCGACAACCCGACGGCGGGCGGCGCCGGAGATGGCGCGTACATGCTCGGCCAGCTCCTCGACGAGCCGCGCCTCGCCAGTGGGGCCGCGACCGCGATCTGGGCAAGCTGCGTGGATCCGATCGCTGTGGCCGCGTGCGTGCGGGCCGGCGAGCGGGGTACCGTCGCGGTGCGCGTCGGTGGCACCTTCGGCTCGCCCTGGTCGGTCCCGGTCGACGGCACGGTGCACCGCATCCGGCCGGCCGATCCGGTGGGCGGCAACATCGCGGTCGTCGCCGCGGGCGGGGTGCGGGCGATCCTCACGACGCGCCGCAAGCCGTACCACCATCTTTCGGACTTCACCGAGCTCGGGCTCGATCCGGTCGCCCACGATCTCACCGTGGTGAAGGTCGGCTACCTCGTGCCGGAGCTGTTCGACGCGGCGAAGGGCTGGGTCATCGCGCTCACCCCCGGCGGCGTGGACCAGCACATCGTGCGGCTCCCCTACCGCGCGCTCGACCGGCCGATATTCCCGCTGGACCCCAACATGCCGGACCCACGCTTCGACCCCGAGATCCTTCGCTCCTGACATAGCAGAGGGCCCGCCGATCGGCGGGCCCTCTGCGGAACGCGCTGCGTGTCGGAACTACCGACGGACGTCGGTGGTCTGGGTGTCCTTGACCGGACGGTCGTTGCGGGTCTCGTAGTCATAGCCCTTGCGGCGACGAACGATGTCGCTCGCGTTGCTGTACTTGTCGTCGGCCTTCACGGTGATGAGCGTGCGGCCGTCGCGGAACTGCTGGTCGTAGTACTTCGCCTCTTCCTCGGGGATCCCGAGGCCGAGGAGCGCACCACTCACGCCGCCGGCGACGGCGCCGGTCACGGCACCGGTCACGCCACCCGCGAGCGCGGTAGCGAGGATGCCGCCGGAGATGACGGGCCCGATGCCCGGGATGAGGAGCGCGGCGCCGGCGCCGATGAGGCCACCGAGCACGACGCCCGTGCCGGCACCCGACGCTGCGAGCTTACCGGACTTGTTGCCTTCGGCGTGGGTCTTGCCGGCCTCGTCCTTCCAGGCGTACCCGATCTGGTCGTCCTTGAACCCACCCGCGCGAAGGTCGCGCGCCGCGAGCTCGGCGTCATTGCGGTCGTCGAACACACCGACGTAGTGCGAACGCGTGGGCATCTTTTCCTGTGGCTGCTTCATATGGATGTTTCTCCCAGGCGCGAACGTGCGCCACCCATCGGACCAGCAGGTTCGCTGCCGGGCCGGCCCGTAACGCCCGC
>JALYKF010000001.1 GCA_030774905.1 Chloroflexota bacterium | reverse complement strand
GGGGTAGACCGTGGGCCCGAAAGCGATCTGGCGCGAGGATCTCATCACGAGCCTGCTTGCCACCACGCTCGTCGCTGGATTGTTCCTCGACGGCTGGAACCACATCAACCTGCAGAACGGCGCGCTCGGCAGCTTCTTCACCGTCTGGCACGCTCTTCTGTACGCGGGGTTCAACGCGACTGCGCTCTGGGTGGTCACGCGCAACCCGCACCTGTACACCCGCGGCGCCAAGCCCGCGCCGTATTTCCACCCGATCCTCGGCATCCCGCTGCGCTACCCGCTCGCGATCGGCGGGCTTGCGCTCGCGATGGTCGGGCTCTTCGGTGACCTGGTGTGGCACACGGTGTTCGGCGAGGAGACCGGCGTCGCGCGCGTGATCGCGCCGTTCCACCTGCTGCTGTTCGCGGGCGCGGCAGGGCTCTCATCCGCGCCACTGCGATCCGCGTGGTACGCGCCACGCTTCTACCCGGCCACCGCGTCATTCCGCCGGCTGCTGCCACCGCTGCTCGCGCTCACCCTCGTCACGTGTGTCCTCGCGTTCATGTTCCAGTGGCTCAACGCGTTCCTGGACTGGACGCCGTCGGTGCAGATCGGCCGCATCCCCGTGGACCTCGCCGGCAGCTCGCGCGTCCGCGGGACCGCGGAATTCGCAGGGGCGGCCCGCATCCTCGTGACGAATCTGATCCTCCTCGCCCCGCTGTTCCTCGCACTGCGCCGGTGGCGTCTGCCGTTCGGCAGCGCCACGCTGCTATTCGTCGGTGTGAGCTTCGCGATGAGCGCGCTCTCGAGCTTCGACCTCGGTGCGACGGTCTTCGCCGGCCTCGTCGGGGGTCTGGTCGCCGACGCGGTCATCGACTTCTACCAGCCCGACGCGCACAACACCCGGGGCTACCGGGTGATGGCCGCCGTCACGCCGCTGGCCCTCTGGACCACGTACTTCCTGATCCTGCGGTTCGTGTACGGGATCGAGTGGCCGTTCGATCTGTGGCTCGGGACGACGCTGCTCGCGGCAGTGTCGGGTCTGATGCTGAGCTACGTTTCGATCGCCCCGGTCGTGCCGGCACCGGCCACCGAGGGCGGCATTCCGTTGCCCGAGGGAGCGATCGAGACCGGAGGAGGTGGCTGATGGCGACACCGAAGCGATCGAGCGGCGGCGGATACAGCCGGCGCACCTTCCTCACCGGCTTGGGCCTCGGGCTTGGCGCGGCGGGCGCGGCGGGCGTCGCGACCGGCGTGAGCCTCGGTCGCATCGACGTCCGGAACCACACCGTCGTTCCGGGCAACTTCACCCGGATGTTCCCGGACCTTCCAGCGTTCTTCGACAAGCTGGAGCCCGCGGGCGCGACGGAGCCGCTACGAGACGTGATGCGCGATCTCGGCAGGCCGGGTGGCCTCCTCGACGCGAACGACGCGATCTCGGCGGGGCCGGTCGCGCTCATCGCCGACGCGACCGTGAATGGGAACGTGCCGCCGACGAATCCGGACAATCCGACGCACACGGCAGGCGTGACGTTCTTCGGCCAATTCATGGATCTCGACATCACGTTCGATAGCCGGTCGACGCTGGGCGTCCCGACGGATCCGGCGGCCACGCTGAACGCGCGGCTGGCCGCGTTCGACCTGGACACCATCTACGGGCAGGGTCCCAACGTGAGCCCGCAGTACTACGACGTGAACGACACCGCCAAGCTCCGCATCGAGAGCGGCGGCATCTTCGAGGACCTGCCGCGGAACGCCGATGGAACCGCGATCATCCCGGACCCGCGGACCGATCAGAACCTGATGATCTCGGGCCTGCACTGCGTATTCATCCTCTTCCACAACAAAGCGGTCGATGTCGCGCGGCAGACCGGCCTGCTGGACCCCGCGGCCATCTTCGCTGAGGCCAAGCGGTTGACCCTCTGGCACTACCAGTGGCTGATCGTCAACGAGTTCCTCCCGCTCTTCGTCGGACCCGCGATGACGAACGACATCCTTACCAGCGGTCGCCAGCACTACCAGCCCGCGAAAGGTGAAGCGGCCATGCCCGTCGAGTTCCAGGGTGCCTGCTTCCGGGTGGGCCACACGATGATCCGGCCGTCGTACCGCGCCAACCTGAAAGGCGACGGGGGCAGACCGTTCTTCGGCTTCATCTTCGACCCGGCGCTCGGCGACAGTCCCGGGAAGGATCCGGGCGACCTGCGAAGCGGGTCGCGGGCGCCCCGTCGCTTCATCGGCTGGCAGACGTTCTTCGACTTCAAGGACGGCGAAGTGAAGCGCAACAAGATGATCGACACGAAGATCTCCACACCGCTCTTCACGCTGCCGCTCGGAGCCATCGCGAGCCACAAGGCGCCGACGGCGCTCATGCAGCGCAACTTCCTGCGGCACATGACCTGGTCGATGCCATCGGGGCAGGAGATCGCAGGCGCGATGGGCGTCGACCGGCTGAGCGGTGAGGACCTGAAGGAGCTGAAGACCTACGGCATCGGGCTCGAGCAGCACACGCCGCTCTTCTATTACATGCTGAAGGAGTCAGCCCTCGTGCCCAGCTCGGACATCGGCAAGAACACCGGTGGCTTCCACCTCGGCCCAGTCGGAGGGCGCATCGTTGGGGAAGTCGTGCTCGGCCTGCTCCAGACGGACCCCGCCTCCTACCTCGTCCAACGGCCGGACTGGACCCCGACGCTGCAGAATCCGGGGCCCGGGTTCCGGATGACGGACTTTCTGACGTTCGCGGGCGTCGATCCGGCCACGCGCCGCGCCCAAAAACCGGCCTTCGCGTAGCCACCGGCCGCTGAACGGGCTATCCGACTAGCCCGCTCGGGCGGGTGCCCAACCGCCGCCGTTGACCCCATGCTCGACAGGCCGCGACATTCCCCCCTCGGGGGGACGTCGCCCCGGCCCGGCGTGCCCATGCTGCTAGTCAATACGCGACGAGGAGTACATCGTGGTCATGGCATTGGAGTCCGAAGCCCAGGCGCCAGAGTTCGCCCAGCCGACCACCGCGGAGCAATACGCCCCCCTCGCGCCGGCCACTCCTGAGGAGACCGGACTCAGCCCCGCCCTCGTCGCCGACCTTGCCCTGAAGCTCCTCTACCAGCGCGGGCCGACGACCGCCCAGGACCTCTCCCAGGCGCTGTGCCTCCCGCTCGGACGGATCCTCCAGCCGGTGCTCGACTTCCTGAAGACCGAGCACCAGGTCGAGGTCAAAGGCGGGACCGGCATCACCTCATCGAGCTTCCAATACTCGCTCTCCATGAAGGGCATGGAGCGCGCGAAGGAGGCGCTCGCGCGCAACGGCTATATCGGCCCCGCGCCGGTGCCGCTCGCGGCGTACACGTCGCGCGTGCGCGCCCAGTCGATCGGTGACGTCCACGTCACCATCGAGCAGCTGCGCAAGGCGCTCGGCAACCTGGTCCTCCCGGAGCGCACGATCCGTCAGCTCGGCCCGGCTATCAACAGCGGCCGCTCGATCTTCCTGTTCGGCCCTCCCGGCACGGGCAAGTCGACGATCGCGAAGACGCTCGCATCGATCCTGAAGGGCAGCATCGTCCTGCCGTACGCGATCCTCGTAGACGAGCAGATCATCCGCGTGTACGACCCGTCCCGGCACAAGCCGCTCCTCGCCCTCGACGCGCGGTTCGACCGCCGCTGGGTGCCCGTGACGCGGCCGTTCGTCGAGGTCGGTGGCGAGCTTCGCATGGAAGACCTCGATCTCGGGTACGACTCGTCCACGCAGGTGCACCAGGCGCCCTTCCAGATGAAGGCGAACGGCGGCGTGCTGCTCATCGACGACTTCGGCCGCCAGCGCGCATCGCCGGAAGAGCTCCTCAACCGGTGGATCGTTCCGCTCGACCGCGACGTCGACTTCCTGACGACCCACGACGGCGCAAAGATCGAGGTGCCGTTCGACCTGCTCCTCGTCTTCGCCACGAACCGCACACCGTCGTCGCTCGTCGACGAGGCCTTCCTCCGGCGGATCCAGTACAAGATCGAGATCCGGCCGCCGTCACCGCCGGAGTTCGCGGAGATCCTGCGTCGCGTCTGCGAGCAGCGGAACATCGCCTTCTACCCGCAGGCCGCCGACTGGATCGCCAAGTACTGCATGCAGCGCAACATCCCGCTCCGGTCGTGCCATCCGCGCGACCTGATGGGCCACCTGGATGCGGCAGCGCGGTTCCTCGACAAGCCCGCGGAGATCACGCCCGAGCTCGTCGAGCTCGCGTGCGAGACGTACTTCGTTCCGCTCGAGGACAAGCCCGGGACGACGAAGCTCTAGCCGAGCGAACGCGCGAGGGCGCCCCGGCCGTCGTCGGCCGGGGTGCCTTTTACGTCCCTCGCTCCAGTAGAACTGCGGAGCGTCCCCGCACCGGCATCCGGTCCGTAATGACATCCGGCCGCTCGCTCCCGGGACCGCTCCACTCCGCGGACGCCGTATCGAGCACCGTGCGCCAGGTGCCCGCGACGTCGACCTCGGTGTCGCCGGCGAGCGCGAGGACGAGGAGCGCGTCGGGTGGACCCAGGCGCCGGACGACCAGCACCTCCGCGGGCTCGACCCGCACGAGCGTGGCATCGAGCGATCGATCGCGGAGCCCGGGCATCGTCCGGCGTAGCCGGAGGAGCTCCGCGTGGAGCCGGCGCAGCGTGCGCTGCTCGTCCGTCCATCGCTCGGGCGGGGTGAGCACCGACATCTGGAACGTCGCCTCGGATTGCGGATCGGGGATCTCCCCGTGCCAGTCGAAGGCCGCGAACTCGTAGACCCGTCCGCGGCCGACCGCGCCGATGAGCTCGGTGTCGCCGTGGCTTGTGAAGAACCCGAACGGGGCCTGCTCGCCGTGCTCCTCGCCCATGAACAGCATCGGCGTGAACGGGCCGCAGAGCATCGCGACCGCGGCGAGCTTGAGCTCCTCGAACCCGACGAGCGATGCGAGCCGCTCGCCCTGCAGCCGGTTGCCGACCTGATCGTGCGTCTGCGTCGACACAACCAGCTGCTCCCCGCGCACGCCGTCGGGTCGCGCACCGTAGCGGCCCTTCCGGAACGTCGAGTGCTCGCCCGCGTACACGAAGCCGCGCCCGTAGGCCGTGGCCAGATGCTCGAGCGTCCCGTAGTCCGCGTAGTAGCCGTTCCGCTCGCCGGTGAGGGCGCTATGCAGGGCATGGTGGAAGTCGTCGCTCCACTGCGCGTCGTGGCCCCAGCCACCCTGCGCGAGCGGCCGGATGACGCGCGGGTCGTTCAGGTTCGATTCGGCGATCACGTAGCCGCGTCGCCCCAGCTCCACAGCCGCGCCGTGCACGACATCGGCGAGCTCCGCGAGGAACGGATACGCCGACGAGTCCTGGATCGCGTGGACCGCATCGAGGCGCAGCCCGTCGACGTGGTATTCGTGCAGCCACATGAGCGCGTTCTCGAGGAAGTAGTGCCGCACGTGATCCGAGTCGGGGCGGTCGAAGTTCAACGCGGCACCCCACGGGGTCCGGTGACGGTCCGTGAAGTACGGGCCGAACTCGGCCAGGTAGTTCCCCTCCGGTCCGAGGTGGTTGTACACGACATCGAGCACGACCCCGAGGCCGGCGCCGTGCGCGGCATCGACGAATCGCCGGAACGCCTCAGGGCCGCCGTAGCTCTCCTGGACCGCGAACGGCTGCACCCCGTCGTAGCCCCAGTTGCGGTCGCCCGGGAACTGTCCGATCGGCAACGGCTCGAGCGCGTTCACGCCGAGGTCGCGCAGCCCATCGAACGCGCGGGTGGCCTGATCGAACGTGCCCTCCGCGGTGAACGTTCCGACATGCAGCTCGTACAAGACGAGGTCCGTCAGCGGCGGTGCGACCGGCCCGTCGTGGGTCCAGGCGAATACGGACGCGTCGACCACGGCCGACAGGCCGTGCACGCCGTCCGGCTGCCAGCGCGAGGCCGGATCCGGACGGGGATGGCCGCCGTCGAGCCGGTACGCGTACCGATCTCCGGCGCGCATCCCGTCGACATGGACGCGCGCGTACCCCTCGCCGTCACGCTCCATCGGCACATCGGCGTGGCCGGGACGGTGGAGCGCGACGATGCGCGGACGGGGGGCCCATACGACGAAGTGGCAGCCGCCGTCCCGCAGGGTCGCGCCGAGGCGTTCGGTCACGAGGGCATCATCATCAAGTAGACGACGCCGGCGCTGCGCTTGCAGCACGTCAGCCGCGCGATAGGGAGGTTGTCATGGCCGCGGATCCACTCTCCGGCACGACGCTGCGCTGGACGTACAGCGACGGACCGATGAAGGGCAAGGGCTTTGAGCATCGATTCGGGAGCGACGGCAGGGTCTCGTGGAAGGAGGCCGGCGACGCGAAGCCGTCAGCGGACTCGACCGCGAAATATCAGCACGCCCGGGTCAACGACGACGTGTACGTCTTCTCGTACCTCTCCGGATCGGGCTACACGCTGACGAGCGTCGTGGACGAGAAGACCGGATCGGTCGTGAGCTTCGCCTCGAACGAGAAGGAGCTGATGGTCCAGCACGGAACGCTCGCGAAGGGGCGGAGCTAGCCGACCAGATCCGGCTCCAGAGCGTCGAGCGACGGCGCACCGACGAGGGCCATCCCGAGGTCGAGCTCCGCGCGAAGCAGCTCGACGACGCGCTGCACCCCGCCCGCGCCACCGGCTGCAAGCCCGTACATCTGCGGCCGGCCGATGGCCACCGCGTCCGCGCCAAGGGCGAGGGCCTTGATGATGTCCGTTCCCCGCCGGATGCCGCCGTCGACGACGATCGCGCAGTTGCCTGCGACCGCCCGCACGACGTCGGCGAGCGCGTCCAGCGTCGCGATGGCGCCATCCAGCTGGCGGCCACCGTGATTCGACACCCAGATCCCGTCCACGCCGGCATTCAGTGCGCGCTCCGCGTCGTCGCCGCGCACGATGCCTTTCAGCAGCAGCGGTAGTCCGCCGGCCGCGGCACGTATCCATTTCAGATCGTCCCAGCCCAGGTTCGCGCTCGCGATCGGGCTTGCCCAGGCCCGCGAAGCGTCGGCCGCCGGCGGCGCCCACGCCGGCTCGTACGCGTGGGCCATCCCGACGCCAGGCGGGAGCGTGAACACGTTGCGGAGATCCCGCTCGCGGCGCCCGAGGAGCGGCACGTCGACGGTGAGGACGATCGCCCGATGACCGGTCGCGACGGCGAGGCGGATCAACGCTTCGCTCGCCTCGCGCTGACCAAGGTGGTACAGCTGGAACCATCGCGGCGCGCCGGGTGCGGCGGCCGCGATTTCCTCCAGTGGCGTGCTCGTGGCCGTCGACACCGTGTACAGGGCGCCGGCCGCCGCGGCCCCACGCGCGGTCGCAGCCTCGCCGTCCGGATGCGCGACGCGATGGAGCGCAGTGGGGG